>JAZRGI010000150.1:0-1876 GCA_045644105.1 Eubacteriales bacterium
TAAAGCTTGGGGACACCCCGCAGTGGCAATAACCGACCACGGAACGGTTCAAGGTTATCAGGATGCTATGCTCGCATCGGAAAAAGCAGGGCAAAAGGTTATTTACGGTGTTGAAGCATACTTTGTTAATGATACTGCCGGCGCGATCTACGGAAGCTATAACGAAGATTATGACGCCGAAACAATTGTTTTCGATATTGAAACCACAGGTCTTTCGGTACAAAACTGCAAAATCACCGAAATTGGTGCTGTCAAGATCAAAAACGGCGAGGTGATGGGAAAATTCAACACCTTTGTTGATCCCGAGGTCGCCATTCCCGAGGATATTGTCAAACTGACAGGCATCACTGACGAAATGGTCAAGGGCGCACCCAAATATCCCGAAGCGCTCAAAGCCTTTTTCGATTTTATTGGGAACGATCCCGCGCGCGAGACACAGCCGATGCTGATCGCGCATAATGCAAACTTCGATATCGGTTTTATCCGTCACTTTGCAAAAGAAGCGGGCTTGCCGTTTGAAAATCCTTATCTTGATACACTCGCACTTTCGCGATACATCAATCCCGATCTGAATAAGCATACTTTGGATGCCATTGCAACCGCATATGGCTTGGGTGATTTCAATCACCACCGCGCATCCGACGATGCCGAAATGCTTGCGCACATCTTTTTCCGCATGATCGATATTATGGAAAAATCCGACCTGCGAGACTGGCATATGCTGCAACAGGAAATGGCAGAGAAGACCGATCCTCTCAAACTCAAACCCTATCATCAGATCATTCTTGTCAAGAACAAGATTGGACTGAAAAACCTTTATAAGCTCATTTCTATGAGCTATCTCGACTATTACCGCCGCTTCCCGCGTATTCCCAAGACGGTGCTGGAAAAGCATCGCGAGGGATTGATCATCGGTTCTGCGTGTGAGGCGGGCGAGCTCTTCCGTGCCATTCTCGAAAACAGACCGGAGAGCGAGATCGAGGAGATCGTGAATTTCTACGATTATCTTGAAATTCAACCCATCTGCAACAACCGCTTCCTCATAGCAGAGGGTACGGTTGCAGACGATGAGGGACTTCGTAACCTTAATCGCCGCATCGTTGAATTGGGCGAAAAATACGGTAAGCCCGTTTGCGCCACCTGTGATGCGCACTTCCTTAACGAGGAGGACGAGCTTTACCGCAAGATCCTCTTGGCGGGTATGAAATTCAAGGATTTCGACCGCGACGTCGGCATTTATCTGCGCACAACCGATGAAATGCTTGCGGAATTTTCCTATCTTGGAGAGGAGAAGGCATACGAGGTTGTCGTTACCAATACCAATCTGATCGCCGATATGATCGAGCCCGTGCGTCCTATTCCCGAGGGCAACTATACCCCCGAGATGGAAGGCGCAGATCAAGAATTGCAGGATATGTGCTGGGAGAGCGCCAAGAGAATGTATGGCGATCCCTTACCCGAGCTGGTTTCCAAGCGTCTTGCGCGAGAATTGGATTCCATCGTAAAGAACGGCTTTGCCGTGCTGTATCTCATCGCACAGCGTCTTGTAAAATACAGTGAGGATCAAGGATACCTCGTCGGCTCGCGTGGCTCGGTAGGCTCATCCTTTGCCGCTACTATGGCGGGCATTTCCGAGGTAAACCCCCTGCCGCCGCACTACTATTGCCCGAATTGTCAGAATAACGAATTTTTCACCGATGGATCGGTGGGCTCCGGCTTTGATTTGCCGGACAAAATGTGCCCCAAATGCGGCACCAAGTATATGGCAGACGGTCACGACATTATGTTTGAGACTTTCTTGGGCTTCTACGGTGATAAATCTCCCGATATCGACCTCAACTTCTCGGGTGACGTGCAGGGTAGAGTGCATAAATTC
>JAZRGI010000151.1:0-2738 GCA_045644105.1 Eubacteriales bacterium
CATACCAACTGGCTTGTTGATGACGATCAGGTCTTGATCCTCATAAATGATATCCAGTGGAATGTTTTGCGGAATTGCCTCACTCGGTTCTGGCTCGGGAAGCTCGATTCGGATCAAATCGTTTGCCTTGACGCGGTAATTCTTGGCAACGGTTTTGCCGTTTACAAGCACGTCGCCGTTTTCGATCAAGCGCGTCAGAGCCGAGCGCGTCAGATCACTTGCGGGGGCGGCGAATTGATCCAACCGTTTTCCCACATCCTCCACGGAGGCGGTCAAAAGCAGTACGGACTCATCGCAATCAATATGATCGTTATTCATCGCTGTTCTCCGTTTGTTCAGTTGATGTTTCGTCGGTCGAGGTTGTGATTGTTTTTGCGGTTTTTTCGGCTTGCATCTCCTTGACGATGTCCTTGACCAGGTATCCCATCAACATAAAGGACCCAACGGTAACGAAGGAGTCTGCTACGTTGAAGATGGCAAAATCGATCAGGGTAAAGTCAATGAAATCGATGACGTAGCCAAGCCAACAACGGTCGATCATATTTCCGATACCACCGCCGATGATCATTGCGAGCGTGATCTGCACAAAACGGCTCTTGGGGCGGAAGTAAAAGAGATAGAACAAAAGCACAAGGATCGCAAGAGCAGAAAATACCATGAATACCCAACGGTGATTGCTGAGCATTCCAAAGGCGGCACCCTCATTTTTTGCATAGGTAAAATGAAGAACCCCCTTCCAAAGTGGGAAGGACGGCTCACCCTGCAGATAAATGACTGCCAACCATTTTGTAAGCTGATCGGCAAAAACGATGCCGACCATCATTGCAATAAGCAAGAGTACCATAGGCTTCCTTTCTGTTGGAATCCGAGCAACACATACGCTTTCTCGGATTCTTTTTGAAGTGTGTTCTATTAGCAGTGCCGGCTCCCATTGCGGGTGTCGGCACTGCTAAACATATGACGGTCAAACAATTTTAAGAGTTGAGAATGTTCTTGCAACGTGCGCAGATAAATCCGCCATCGTCATCGTGCTCGCCTTCGGTTGCGTAGCTCCAACAACGGTCACACTTGCAACCGTCGGCAGACTCAACCAAAACACTGATTCCCATTTCGGAAACGTATGCGTTTGCAGGCGCATTTTCGGAGGATACCGTAACACCCGAAACGATGAATATGGTGGAAAGCTCGTTGCCGAAGCCCTTCAGGAGAGCGGAAATCTGCTCGTCGGTGGTGTAAATCGTCAATTTTGCCTCAAGCGACTTACCGACAAGCTTCTCGTTACGGGCAATTTCCAAAGCCTTCATAACCTCGTCGCGCTTAACAAAGAGGTCGTTCCACTTTGCGGTAATGTCGGCGTAGGTGAGAGATTCGTCGTAAGAGGGCATCTCGTTGAGGAATACACTGGTCTTGTTGTCACTGTCAAGGTGCGGGATTGCCTGCCACATCTCCCCTGCAGTGAAGGCGAGGATGGGAGCAAGCAGACGAACCAATCCGGAAAGAACAAAGTACATTGCGGTCTGTGCGCTACGGCGAGCTACACTGTCTGCCTTTTCGGTGTATACGCGATCCTTGGTGATATCGATATAGAGCTTGGAAAGCTCGGTGGTGCAGAAATTGCTAATGCTATGCGAGATCGGGTGGAACTCAAAGTTGTTGTACCAGGTGCGAACGTCGCGTGTCAGATCATTCATTGCCGAAATGATCCAACGGTCGATCTCATAAAGCTCGTCAAAGGGAATCGCATCCTTGTTGGGATCAAAATCGGCAAGGTCGGCGATCAGGATACGAACCGTGTTACGGATCTTACGGTAAGCATCCGAGAGCTGTTTGAAGATCAGATCGGATGCGCGTACGTCAACGCGGTAATCGGCAGACGCAACCCACAGACGAACCAGATCGGCACCGTACTTCTTGATCATATCCAACGGATCAACACCGTTTCCGAGCGACTTGTGCATTGCCTTTCCTTCGCCATCAACAACCCAACCGTGCGTCAGGACGGTCTTGAAGGGAGCTTGCGCCTCTCCGCGTGCGCCGACTGCGGTGAGCAGAGAAGATTGGAACCATCCGCGGTACTGGTCGGCACCCTCAAGATAGAGATCCGCGGGCCAGTGTGCTTCAGGATTGTCACCGACTACCGAGAAGTGCGTAGATCCGGAGTCGAACCAACCGTCAAGCGTATCGGTTTCCTGCGCAAAGTGCTTGCCGCCGCAGTGTGGGCAGACAAAGCCGTCGGGGAGCAGTTCGGAAGCCGTCTTCTGATACCAAATGTTGGAGCCATATTCGCTAAACAACTCGGATACGCGAGCAATGGTTTCGTCGTTGCAGATCGGCTTCTTGCAATCGTCGCAGTAAAATACCGGGATGGGAAGTCCCCAATGGCGTTGACGCGAGATACACCAATCGGCTCTCTCGCGAACCATCTGCTTGATGCGGTCGCCACCCCATTCGGGAAGCCACTGTACTTGGTTACAAGCCTCTACTGCATCATCCTTGAAGGCGTCAACCGAGCAGAACCACTGGGGCGTTGCGCGGAAGATAATGGGATTCTTACATCTCCAACAGTGTGGGTACTCATGCTCAAATTCTTTTGCGGCAAAGAGCGCACCGGTTTCCTTCAGGTCTGCAAGAATTGCCTCGTTGGATTCATCGTAACGAAGACCTGCAAACTTGCCTGCCTCCTCGGTTTGGTATCCGCGATCGTCTACCGGAACGAGCGGGGGCAGACCGTAGCGACG
>JAZRGI010000152.1:0-3162 GCA_045644105.1 Eubacteriales bacterium
TATTTGAAAAACAAAACATTTTTTTCGAAAAGGTATTTTCAACCCGTTAAAAATGTGCTAAAATATAACCGTATACGATACCGAGAACCGAAAGGAGCATCCGTATGAAAGAGAGTTACAAAATTGCACTGTCAAAAATTGTAGAAGAATTTCATCTTGAAGTAATCGTAAAGCCCGATGATTTTGAAGAGATCCAGATCATCACTCCCGAGGTTAACCGCCCCGGTTTGGCGCTTGCGGGCTTTTTCGAGATTTTTGAGCAAGACCGCATTCAATTGGTCGGAAAGGCAGAAACGCATTTTCTGCAATCGCTTGACGAAACCGCAAAACGCCTGTCCCTGCAAAGATTCGTAGACGCAAAACCCGTTGCCATTCTGTACACAACGGGATTGCCCATTGATGACATCGTCATCGAACGGGCAAAGGAAAAGCAGGTTCCGGTATTGCGTACCCCCATTAAAACCAGCCCCATTATGGCAAGCCTGATCGCCTCTCTGAATATGCACCTTGCCCCCCGCATCACACGCCACGGCGTTTTGGTTGAAGTCTACGGCGAGGGTATGCTTCTGCTTGGCGACAGCGGCATCGGTAAGAGCGAAACCGCCATTGAATTGGTAAAAAGAGGTCACCGTCTGATTGCCGACGACGCGGTGGAGATCAAGCGCGTATCCGATAAAACGTTGGTAGGTTCCGCCCCCGAGATCATTCGTCACTACATCGAGCTTCGCGGCATCGGCATTGTTGACGTGCGCCGCATCTTCGGTATCGGTGCCGTTAAGAACACCGAACGCATTGACATGGTGATCCAATTGGAAAACTGGAACGAAGGAAAAATGTATGACCGCATGGGCATGGACGAGGAGAAAATCAACATCCTCGGCATCGAGGTTCCCTCCATCACCATTCCGGTTCGTCCCGGTCGAAACCTCGCCATCATTCTGGAGATTGCCGCTATGAACAACCGACAAAAGCGGATGGGCTACAATACCGCAGAAGAGTTCAACAAAAAGTTGCTCCAACAAATGGGAATCGAATCCTGATCCCTCAAAAACCATCGTTTGACCGCATCTAAAAATTTTATGAAATATTTTCGCGAAAGCTATTGACAATCGCTTGACTGTGTGATATAATATAGTCGTGGCAAGGAACCGGCCGCAAAATTATCATTTTATCAGGAGGATTTATCCATGCATCCAATCGTAACATTTGTTCTTGCTATTGCAGCAATCGGCGCGCTTCTGCTTATCGGCGGATACCTAAAAGCACCGCCCGACACCGCCTACATCATTACCGGACTTGGTAAAAAACGCATTCTGATCGGTAAAGCCGGTTGGCGTATGCCCTTCTTTACTCGTGTCGACAGGCTCTCCCTGCGCGTTATGCAGGTGGACGTCAAGACCAGCGAAGCCGTTCCCACCAACGAGTTTATCAACGTAACCGTTGACGGTGTCGCAAACGTTAAGGTTTCCTCTGATCCCGTATTGTTGCAACGCGCATCCGAGTCCCTGTTGAACCTGCGTCAACAAGACCTCGTAGCACTGGTAACACAGGTACTTGAAGGTAATATGCGTGAAATCGTCGGCTCGGTTGGTCTGAAGGAAATGGTGCAAGACCGTCAGGGTGTTGCCAAAAAGATCACCGAGAACGTTGTTCCCGACATGGAGAAATTGGGTATTGACGTTGTTAACTTCAACATTCAGAACTTCAAGGATGCCGCCGGAACCATTGAAAACATGGGTATCGACAACGTTGAGCAGATCCGTAAAAACGCACAGATCGCCAAAGCGAACGCGCAAAGAGATATTTCCATTGCCGCCGCAAATGCGCAGCAAGAAGCAAACGCCGTGCGCGTAGAAGCCGAAAAGAAGATTGCCGAGCAGGACGCAGAGCTTGCGATCCAACAGGCAAACATGAAGGTTCGTTCCGAAACCAAGCGCGCGGAAGCAGACGCGGCATACTCCATTCAGGAAGAAAGCCAGCGTAAGGTGATTGAGGTCACCCGTGCAAACGCCGACATCGCCCGCAAGGAAAAGGAAGCCGAGCTTGCAGAAAAGGAGATCGCGCTCAAGGAACGTCAGCTTGACGCGGAAATCCGCAAGCAGGCAGACGCCATCAAGTATCAGATGGAAAAAGAAGCAGAGGCAAATCTGATCAAGCAACAGAGAGAAGCCGAAGCCGAAAAATACCGTGCGTTGCAGGCCGCCGAAGCGAAAAAGGCCGAGGCAGAGGCTCTGCGCTACATGATGGAGCAGGAAGCCGCCGGTATCCGCGCCAAAGGTCTTGCAGAGGCAGAAGCCATCGAGAAGAAGGCCGAAGCACAAAAGAAGATGGGCGAAGCTTCCGTATTGGAAATGTACCTGACCGCATTGCCCGAAGTGGTCAAGAACGCCGCTTCTCCCCTGTCCCAGACCGACCGTATCGTGATGTACGGCGACGGCAATGCCACCAAGGTTGTTAAGGACGTTATGAGTAGCACAAGCCAGATCATGGAAGGCATGAAGGAATCCACCGGTATCGACCTTAACGCACTGCTCGCCGGCATTGTCGGCGGCAAGCTTGGATCCGCATCGGCGGTTGAAGCTCCCGCAAAGAAATCCGAGGACTGATCACATCTCACCAATTGATCGTACAAACGCCACCCTCTTTGCAAAAAGGGGGTGGCAACAACTATTGAGCTACCATTGAAAGGAACACCATATGGCTAACAAAAACCGAAATCGCATTCCTCCAACAAACGAGTCGGTTGACACCGATCTGCTTCATAACAGCGAAATCCGCAACGGTGAATTTGTTCGTTATTACGGCAAAAAAAACGAGATCGTCATCCCCGATAACGTCGGTATCATTGCGCGCGGCGCCTTCAGGGGGAATCACCGATTGACACGCATCGTGCTCGGAAAGAACGTATCGGTCATTCAACCCGACGCCTTTCGCGACTGTGTCAATCTGAAGGTTGTCACCTTTCCCTCGGGGTTGCGCAGCATCGGAGAAAACGCCTTTTTCAACTGTGCATCGCTCTCTACGGTTCTGCTTCCCCGCTCTACCGTAAGCGTCGGCACCGGTGCTTTCCGCGATTGCTCGGCGTTGCGGCGCGTATCGTTGACTAACGTCCGCTCGCTTGGCGCGTTTGCCTTTTGCAATTGTGCCTCCCTTGAGGAGATC
>JAZRGI010000153.1:0-2653 GCA_045644105.1 Eubacteriales bacterium
CTCGGTGTGATTTTTTGTTCTTCAATAAAAACAACAAACACGAATCGGTGTAACTTTTACCTATTACCTTTTCACTATTACTTCTTAATTCAAAATTCTCGGGAGCATTTTGAGCGAAGAGTGAGGAGGTAATAAGTAAAAATTCGGACTCAAATCCGAACCCAACCATCGTGGTGTGAGGTTTGGCATATCGTTGCACATCCCCGATAATTGGGGGCGGCAACTTGCCGCTGGTGGAGCGTAGGGGATTCGAACCCCTGACCCCAACACTGCCAGTGTTGTGCGCTCCCAACTGCGCTAACGCCCCGTTACGCATTCATTTTATCATATGTGATATCGATTGTCAAGCTCTTTTTTCGCGCGCTGTTGTTTTTTTGAAAAAAATATTGACGAGTTGCGCTTTTCGTGATATAATTGATAAAAGTAAAACAAATTATAGGAGTTATCAAAATGACACTTTACGAGGAATTGAAATGGAGAGGTCTGATTCAGGACATTTCCGATCCCAAATTGGTAGATAAATTGAACGCCGGAGGTCTGACCTTCTATATCGGTACCGACCCCACGGCAGATAGCTTGCACCTCGGGCACTACTCGTCCTTCCTGATCACCCGCCGCCTTGCCGCCGCAGGTCACAAGCCCCTCTTGTTGGTCGGCGTTGCAACCGGACTCATCGGAGATCCTCGCGGAACGGTGGAAAGAAAGCTTTCCGACCGTGCGGAGGTTCTGCACAACTATGAGTGCCTCAAGAAGCAGTTGCAGTCGATCTTCCCCTACGAGGTCGTCAATAACTACGATTGGGTAAAGGATATCAACGTGGTTGAGTTCTTCCGTGATTACGGAAAATATATCAACGTCGGCTATATGCTTTCCAAGGATCTGATCCGCCGTCAGATGGAGAGCGGTATTTCTTATGCCGAGTTCTCCTATATGCTCATTCAGGGCTTGGATTTCAAGTATCTGCATGAGAATCGCGGTGTCGATCTGCAGGTTGCGGGCTCCGACCAGTGGGGTAACATTACCACGGGTATCGAGTTGATCCGCAAGACCACGGGCGATGAGGTTTATGCCTTCACCATGCCGCTTGTCACCGACTCTCACGGCAACAAGTTCGGTAAGAGCGAGGGCAATGCCGTTTGGCTCGATAAGAACAAGACCAGCTCCTACGAGTTGTATCAGTTCTTCCACAATTCCGAGGATAGCATGGTGATCGAATACCTCATGCGCCTGACCTTCCTCTCCAAGGAAGAGATCGAGGCGATTGCCGAGGAACACGCCGCAGCGCCTGAAAAGCGTCTGGCACAAAAGAAGCTTGCCGAGGAGATCCTGCGCGACCTGCACGGTGAGGGTGCGTATGAGGCGGCTGTGAAGATCAGTGAATTGCTGTTTGCCGGAAAGATCAAGGAGATCCCCGTGAACGATCTGTTGGCGGGACTGAAGGACGTTCCGCACTTTGAAACCAAGGGCGGAAACGTAATGGACGTTCTGGTAGAGGCGGGCGTATGCTCTTCCAAGCGCGAGGCGCGTGAATTTATTTCGGGCGGTTCGCTTACCGTCAACGGTGATCCTCTGAAGGATATGAGCCTTGAGATCAATGCCGATGCTTGTCTTGCGGGCAAGTATCTGGTTGTCCGTCGCGGCAAAAAGAAATATTATCTGGGCGAGCTTGTATAAGCCGCCCAAACGGATACGGGCACGCCAATCGGCGTGCCCGTAATTTATGCGGAATTTTCGGTCTTTTGGTGATTGTTGTATTCGAATTCGTAAAATTTAATAAGAATTGCAAAAAAATGAATATTTACCAAAAACAAATGCAGGTTTTTTGAAAAAACATCTTTACTTTTTCATATTTTTATGTTATGATATAAGTTGGTAAAAAAAATACTGTGATATACAGGAGGAATTACATCATGGCTATTGAAAGAAAAAAGATTTCCATGGATGGTAACACTGCCGCGGCGCACGTTTCCTACGCGTTCACCGAGGTTGCTGCCATCTATCCGATCACTCCTTCCTCTCCCATGGCAGAAGTGACCGACACCTGGTCTGCTACCGATAAGAACATTTTCGGTCAGCCCGCAAGAAACATTATGGGCGATACCGTAAAGGTAATGGAGATGCAGTCCGAGGCAGGTGCTGCGGGTGCCGTTCACGGTTCTCTGGCAGCAGGTGCGCTTACCACCACCTACACCGCTTCTCAGGGCCTTCTTCTGATGATCCCCAATATGTACAAGATCGCAGGTGAGTTGCTTCCTTGCGTAATCCACGTATCGGCTCGTTGCGTAGCGTCCCACGCACTGAACATTTTCGGTGACCACTCCGACGTATATGCTTGCCGTCAGACCGGTTTTGCCATGATGGCGGAATCCAACCAACAGGAAATTATGGATCTGGGTGCAGTTGCTCACCTTGCAACCATCAAGGGTCGTGTTCCGGTTCTGAACTTCTTTGACGGTTTCCGTACCTCTCACGAGATTCAGAAGATTGAGGCTTGGGATTACAAGGATCTTGAGGAAATGGTTGATAAGGATGCCATCGCGGGCTTCCGCGCTCGCGCCCTCAACCCCGAGCATCCCGTACTCCGCGGTTCTGCAGAGAACGGTGACATCTTCTTCCAGCACAGAGAGGCTTGCAACCCCTACTACGATGCATT
>JAZRGI010000154.1:0-5147 GCA_045644105.1 Eubacteriales bacterium
TGATGGAGGGCGTTTCCAACATCCCCATGATGAACCCCGATATCGTTACCGGTGTTTCCATGATGCTTTTGTTTGTCGGAGTGGGAACCATGATCGGCGTCAGTGATACGCTAGGCGTTTGGACGATGCTCCTGGCGCACACCACCTTCAACCTGCCGTATGTTATTCTTTCGGTTCTGCCCAAATTCCGTCAGATGGATAAGAGCCTGACCGAAGCGGCACTTGACCTCGGATGCACCCCTTCGCAAGCATTCTTCCGCATTGAGCTGCCATACGTACTGCCGGGTGTCGTTTCGGGACTGATGATGAGCTTTACGCTTTCGCTTGACGATTTTGTCATCAGTCACTTCGTCAGTTCTCCCGACTTCAAAACCCTGCCTCTGTATATCTACAACCAAACCGCACATGAGGTCAAATTCAGTATGTACGCACTGTGTACTCTGATGATGGTGGCTATTTTGGTGCTTTTGATTGCCGTCAATCTTGCAGGATCTGTAGGTGAGAGCCGACAGAAGAAAAAGGATAAGCTCGGAATGGGAGGTAGAAGTTGATATGAAAAAATGGATTTATTCATACGCCATCCTTCTCCTGACTGTAACGTTGCTTTGCCTGACACTTTCTTCTTGCGGTGGCGGTGAGCTTCAAACCTTGTACGTTTACAATTGGGGTGAGTATATTTCGGACGGATCCGAAGGATCGGTGGACGTGAACACCGCGTTTGAGGAATACTACTATCAAAAGTACGGCGTACGCGTCGCCGTCAATTACTCTACCTATTCCAGTAATGAGGATATGTATGCCAAGATCAGTAGCGGTGCTTCGGTCTATGATGTTGTGGTACCGTCCGATTATATGATCCAACGTATGGTCGCAGAGGATATGCTTCTGCCCCTGGATCTTTCTCGGATTCCAAATTACGCCTATATTTCCGATGATTTTAAGGGCGAGAACGTGTATTACGAGGACGATTCCGATAACGTTTACTCGGTTCCTTATTTTTACGGTATGGTCGGTATTATCTACAATACCTCTATCGTCGATGCCGATGACGAGCAGATCGGCTCGTGGGATCTGATGTGGGATCAGCAGTATCAGGGCGATATTCTGCAGTTTAACAATAGCCGTGATGCTTTTGGTACGGCACTTTACAAGCTTGGTTACGACGTTAACCACGCCACCGAAACCGAGTGGAGAGAGGCGCTTGCACTCCTCAAGGAGCAAAAGGATATCGTTCAGGGCTTCGTTATGGACGAGATCTTTAACAAGATGAAGAGCGGTTCTGCCGCCGTTGCTGCATACTACGCAGGCGATTTCTTTGCCATGTATGAGGAAAACGAGGATCTTGCCTTCTTTTATCCCCAAAACGTGACCAATAGTTACATTGATGCCATGTGCATTCCCAAAACCTCGCAAAACCCTGAACTTGCAATGGAGTATATCAACTTTATGTGCTCGGAGGAGATCGGCGTGGCAAATGCGTTGTATACCTATTACGCATCGCCGTTGACGACGGTCATTGCCAATCGGGATTACATTGACAGTATGAACGAGGTGCATGAGGATGCTATGGACATCCTGTACGGACAGAGCCATTCGGTTGCAACCCAACCCTACCTCAATCTATCTCCGGAAGATCTTGTTATGTTGAATGATCTTTGGGAGGATTTGAAGGTAGAGAGCAGTATAGGTCCCGGTATCTATGTGTGTTGTGTCGTCATTCTTGCCGCGCTTATCCTTTTGGTGGTTTGGCAAGCACTTAAAAAACGCCGTTGGGCAAAGTTGTATGATTGATGCAACGGCATAAGCGTTGGTAACAAACGAAAAACAAAAAATGATCCGCGTCCTGTCGGAAGCTCTATGGAGCCTTTTGACAGGAGGCGGATTTTTTGCAATTTAGAATTTTGCTATTACAGTCGAGTGGTGGATAAGTTTAATAAAAGTGCCTGTTGTATAATGGAAGTGGTGGAATTATATTAAAAAATATACGTTTACAGGCAACAAGTGGTGGAAGACACTTGTTTTTGATCGAAAAAACGGTGTTACTTAACAATGAAGTTCCCTTATGCTTTTCAGACATTCGACGAGATCGGGACACAGATTCTCTTGGCTTTCCTTTTTGTGTTTGAGCGAGCGAACTGAATCGGCGGTCTTACGGTTGATCCTTTGAGATTTCATCGGGGGAGATGACCGAGTAATAGCAGGCAGGGCAGTGCTCGATGCGATCCTTGCTCCAAAATCCGCACATCGAGCAGACGTGTCCGTTCTCTGCGTTGGGATCGGTGTTGAGCGGATAGGGGAGTCCCCGAAAACGCAGGATTTCATTTCCCTCGTGATAATAAAGGTAAAAGCCGTTTTTTTGTTCAAAACGAATGCGGCGGCGCTTGCCGTTGGGGGTACGGATCACGAGAACGGTATGCAGACGGAAATCGTAGTTGCCGCCTTGTAGCAATGATTTGTCCTCGGAGGGGGTGTAGCCGTGCGATAGCCCCGAATATTCGATGACACCGCACAGTGTGCGATCGGTGATCAGTTTCCACATCCGAAAGACCAGAATGCCTGTGAGCATGGCGATCGACATCCATATGGCAAGCCGCCACCCCACCATACGCCGTTCGGGCGGATAGGTCATATGATTTTGATTATAGACGTCGGCACCGCTATACCACAACAGGATCCAAAACAGATAGCCTGCAATGCGTAGGATTATGCGCTTGGCAGTAAGCCTGCGCAGATCACGGTGCTTTTGCGGAATCGAGTGCATATCGAACTCCTTTCAAATTAATTCTTGCTTATATTGTATCATAAATGCCGCAAAAAGTAAAGTGCTTTTTGGGCTTTTTTGTTTCTCTTTTTTGGGATAAATATTGCGATGAATATACGACATTTGTCATATGCGACAAAAAAACAAAAAAGGGTGACAAAACGGAACATATAGTGCCAAATAGGGGTATATAAATACAAAATATTGTGATAAATTTGGAATAAACTATTGACAAAAAGTTGCGATTATGGTATAATAATAGAAGATAAAAAGGGAAGGAGAGATGCACTGTGAGAAGGACTTATCGCGGAAGAAAGCGCCGTATGAGCCGTGGCGGCATGATGTTGTCGGCATTGATTTTAGTGTTGTTTCTCTTTTCGGGCATTGCCGCGTTCCGCCCTCATGTCTTCAAGAGTTTGTTTGGCGAGAGTGTAGCGGCGTATCAAGCCGAGCCGGTTCAACAGTATCTGCGTACCGATGGTGAAACGGCGTTTCTACTTGCCGAGTACATCGACGTTCTTACTTCCGGCAGTTCCGAGATCAAGGGTTTTCACGGCGCGTCGGATGCGGTAAAATATTACCGTGACGAAATTCTCAACGATATGTTACGTGATCACTACGCGCTTTATACCGGAAACAGTACCTATCTCTCCACCGTCAATTCGGCATTTTCGGGCGGTGCCGTTTCGACGTGGATCCCCGAAGCGGATTTTGAAAACACGGTTGCCCGCTATTTCGGCGAGTCTTCGGTTTACCACAAGAGCGGAGAGGTGTTTGACTATTTGCCCCGGGAGGGAGGCTATACGGCACCCATTCAGTCTTGGGAGTCGCGCGTGGAGATCGATATCCTGTCATTGGAAGAGAGCGAAAACGCCTACCGTATGTTGTTTACCCTTTCGGACGATGGCGGTGTTACTGCCTCGTACCGCGCGCTTTTTGTAAAGCGAACCGACGGAAGCTTCTATTTGTACGCACTCGATGCGATTGCTTGACGCGTCGCGAAGTCGATTTTCACTCAAATAAAAAAGTACCGAAGAACACGCAGTCCGTGCTTTTCGGTACTTTTTATTGATAACACGCAAAAATACGCTCTCTTCGTTTGGTTGACGGAGAGAGCGTATTTGATCTCAATTTAAAATTAGTCGATGGTCATATCCAACTTGAAGCGCATGATCTTGCGAAGGGTGTTCTTGGGGAACTCCTCTTTGCGAACCTTGAGAATGCTGATCTTCTTGTAGGGAACGGCGGTGCGGTTGTAATTGTCGATATAGGTTTTGAGATATTTCTCAACGTCCTCAATACCGTTCTTGGTAATATAGTCCTGATCGGGGAAGATCTCGGCAACAATGGCGTTGTGTTGGATGCCGCGCTTGCTCTGACCCTCGTAAACGATGATCTCAAGTACGCCGGGGGTTGCAATCAATTCGCTTTCGATTTCCTCGGGATATACGTTTTTACCGTTGGAGAGAATGATGAGGTTCTTCTTGCGTCCGGTGATATAAAGGATGTTATCCCCGTCCAGTTTTCCGTAATCTCCGGTTTTAAAGTAACCGTCACTGTCAAATGCGTCCAAGGTTGCCTCGTCGTCCTTGTAGTAGCCAAGCATTACGTTGGGGCCCTTTACGCAGATCTCGCCTTCACCGTCACTATTAGGCTCGCGGATCTTAACGGTGTCGATATCGAGAACCGTACCAACGCTTCCGGGAACAACGTGACGGGTGCGGTTTACCGCAACGATGGGAGCACACTCGGTAATACCGTAGCCGTTGAGCGTCGAGATACCGATCGCCTCAAAGAAGTTGAGGATCTCGGGGTTGATGGGCGCACCGCCCGAAATGATCATCTCTACCTCGCCGCCGAACGCCGCGCGGATTGCCGCAAACAACTTCTTGCGTGCGTCGATGCCGACCTTGCGCATTGCGTTGCTGACCTTGATCATGCGGGCAACCAATTCTTCCTTGCCCTGCTCCTTGATATTTGCCATGATCTTGCGGTAGAAGGTTTCCAAGTAAAGGGGAACCAAAACAAGGTGTCCGGGCTTTTGCTCCTTCAGCTCCTTCTGCACGTAGCGAAGTCCGTTGGAGATATAGACCTCACTACCGATCATCATGTGACCGATCAGCATGACCGACGAGCCATAGGTGTGGTGGGGGGGCAACACGCCAACCGTCTTGTTGGAAAAGTAAACGTAGGGAATAACGTCGGAAAGGTCGGAAAGGATCGCGTTTTGCGACAGCATAACGCCCTTACCCTTGCCCGTGGTACCCGAGGTGAAAACAAGCAGAGAAAGCTTGTTGGGGTTGATACTTGCATTGAAGTAGGGCTGAGAATCGGCTGCAAACTTTGCGCGTCCCGCTTCTACCAAGGCGTTCAGATTTCCTTCATT
>JAZRGI010000155.1:0-9432 GCA_045644105.1 Eubacteriales bacterium
TTACGCATATGCCGAAACGCTTCGACAAGGATATCTTTCACCCTGTTGCGGTGTCCGTGTCGGGGTTTGCGGACGCGCGGCAACCGAGGAGGGAAAAATCATCGGTGTCGGTGAGGTCAACTCTCTGATCGTTCGGATCCCACATCCCGTACAGGTCAACGCAACACCGATCAGTCGGCTTCTTCTTGCCAAAGACGGGGGCGGCATGTTGATCTACGCACCACCGGGCATCGGAAAGACAACACTTCTGCGTGCCCTCGCCCACGAATCTGCCTCTCCGAAAAACCAACGCCACACCGTGGTGGTGGACACACGGGAGGAGCTATGCTACGGCTTGGAGGACGAGGGTTTACATTTGAGCATTCTATCCGCCTATCCGCGAAAGACGGGGATCGAAATCGCGGTAAGGAGTCTTGGCGCAGATCTGATCGTGTGCGACGAGATCGGCAATGATGAAGAAATAGACGCCATTCTCTCGGCGTCCAACTGCGGCGTCCCGCTTTTAGCATCGGCTCACGCTTCTTCCCTGCAAACACTCTTTTCCAAAAACGCCTTCAAAAAGCTACACCGTAGCGGCGTTTTTCGACATTACGTCGGACTTGAGCGCATACAAAACGAGTTTCGTTTTGCGATCGCGACCTATGCACAGGCGGACAAACTCCTCATAGAAACGGAGAAGATTCCATGACGGCAATCGGATTAAAAATCATTGGCGTTGTTCTCACCGTTGGAAGCGGTTGCCTGTGTGGAATCATGGCAGGCAACCACGAGCAAAGGCGCATCCTTGTATTGGATGGATGGATCGAACTGATCGATCGGATCCGCTCGGAAATCGACCTTTACCTGCGACCGTTGGACGAGATCCTTGCCCATGCGCCCCCTGCCTTGTTGCTCCGCGCGGGCGGCGGAAAACGACGAACCACCCTACACGGCATTCTTTTGGCATCTGCTCCCTATCTTTCCAAAGAATCGGAGCGGCGTATCGGCACGTTGTTGACCGACCTCGGCAACCACTATCACAACGAGCAGATCAAACGTTGTGACGAGCAGCTTTGCGCTCTGAACCGCGAGTTGGAGCGTATGCGCGGTGAACTGCCCGCGCGATTGCGCCTTTGCAGAACGGCAAGCACCTGCCTCGCCGCAGGAATTGCCATCCTATTGTGGTAGCCGACTCTACGTTTCAAAAAGGAGATTGAAAAAATGGACCTTTCATTGATTTTTAAAATTGCCGGGCTCGGCATTCTGGTTGCGGTATGCTCACAGATCCTCTCCAAAACAGGACGCGACGAGCAAGCGACCTTTGTCACCATTGCGGGAATTATCGTCGCGTTGATGCTCTTGATCACGCAGATCCGCAATCTGTTTGAACTGATCGCTTCGGTATTCGGGATATGACAAGCCTCAAGATCTGCCTGCTCACCCTTACCGGTGTCGCCGCCGCAACCGTTGTACGGCATTGGAGGGGCGATTGGATGCCGATGGTGCGAACCGCGCTTTGCCTGACACTGACCGTCGGCGCGATCTCCACCGCCTCGCCTCTGGTTGCCTTTCTCTCGGAACTGATCAAAAACGATGCCGTCTCCTCCTACGCAGAACTGCTTCTGAAGGCGTTGGGGATCGCCGTACTGACACAGTGTTGCTCCGAGCTTTGCCGAGAATGCGGAGAAGGATCGGCTGGAAGCGGGGTGGAGTTGATCGGCAAAATTGAAATCCTTCTGCTCTCGCTCCCACTGATCAATGAAATATTGGAGAGCGCGCGTTCTTTGCTCGCTCTGGGAGGGTAACCTATGCAAAGACGTTTCAAAAGAGTGGCGATGATATCGGCATTGATCCTATTCATTTCATTTCTTTTCACCGTCCCCGTATCGGCAACCGCATCGGCAACCGACGGTACTATGCCGGACGAATACCGCACGTTTCTGGATAGCATTCCCGAGGATCTCCGTTCGTATCTTCCGGACGGGCTTTTTGCGCCCGACAGTGAAAGTGTCGGTGAAGCCGTGCGCGAGATGAGCAACTTCTCGTATCTGCTCAACACCTTGCTTTCGCTCATCGGTTTGCACCTTGGCGAGAGTGTCAGGATCCTTGCTTCGGTTTCTGCGCTTCTACTCCTTTCGGCGATCCTTGTGCGAATCCGCACCGCCTTTCAAAGCGAAGCCATCGGACGGGCATTCTCCTTTTGCTCGGCATTGGTGGTTACGCTTTCCATTCTCCGCTACAGTTACACCTCATTGGAGTCGGTGACCGGATTTTTTTCCTCATTGAATGCCATGACGTCCGCCGTGCTCCCTTTAATGGGGGTACTTTACGCCATGGGAGGAAATCTGACCGCCGCGGCTGCAACCTCCTCCGGGCTAACCGTTTACCTGACGGTTCTTGAAGAGGTGATCTCCAAAACCATTCTTCCGTTTTGCGGCTTTTGCATGGCATTGGCACTGATCGGTGCAATCGACAGTTCTCTGCGAATGGGAACGCTTCTCTCAACCGTTAAAAAGAATTACACCACCGCGCTTGCGTTTTTAATGATGCTTTTGCTTGCTATGTTGGCTTCCCAAAGTACGTTGGGCGCTCGCAGTGACACACTTTTGATGCGGAGCGCAAAGTTTGCCGCGGGAAATCTTATTCCCGTTGTAGGCGGATCGGTTTCAGAGCTCTTGAAAACCGTTAGTGCAAGTGTCGGATTTCTGCGCGGAACGATTGGCATCTGCGGCGTGCTTCTGCTTCTCCTCACGCTCCTCCCCACACTAGTCAAATTGTTTTTGTTGCGAATGGCATGGCAACTCTCGGCGTCGCTTGCCGATCTGCTCGGTTGTGATGCCGAGAAGAAATTATTGGATGAGTTTGCCTCGCTTCTCGGTTACCTGCTCACCGCCGTTTGCATCTGCTCGTCGGTGCTTTTGTTCGCGCTCACCCTGCTAACACACTGTGCATCTGCAATCGGTTAGTATCTCTATAACAATGAGAAGAAGGTTGTAAAAATGAAATCCTATCTATTCAGCCTGATCGCCGCCGCATTTTTGGCGGCACTTGCTTCCCAACTCTCTCCCGAAGGTGAACGCGGCGGCATCTCGAGGCACGTTCGGTTCGTCGCATCCCTATTTCTGATCTGCGTCCTGCTCTCGCCCCTGAAGGAATTGTTGCAACAACTTCCCGATCTTCTGAACGGCGGGTGGCGACCGAATGCGGAAACAAGTGAAGAGGAATCGGACTACCTTGAGCAATGGCAGGAATCCATCAACCGGGCTTCCGCCGATTATTTTACCGATATGTTGACGCAAACCCTCTGCGCACAACTTTCGGTGCCGCAGGACAATCTGCAGTGCAAGGTGTTCTGGGACAACACCGAGCAAGAGTTGATTCCCACGAAGGTCGCCGTCACACTTTCCGGAAAGGCGATCTGGAAAGATCCTGCCGAAATACGCGCATTGGTCAACGCGCTCATCGCTTGCCCATGCGACGTCATCATTCAATAAAAAAGAAAGGAGATACCGTATGTTTGATTTCTTGAAAAAAAATGCGTCGGAAAGCGGTGACAACCCGCGCAGAATCCGAATCGTCCTATTGGGAGCGACATTGGGAGTCCTGTTGCTTCTGTTTGGCGGAAGGGGCGCACTGTCCACCAACACTTCCGCAACAAGCGACGAGGTCATGGCAACCGAGCAACGTCAGATCACGGAATATCAGGAGTATCTGGAAAAGCGCGTGATATCGACCTGCGAATCGGTCGCGGGAGTGAGCAGGGTTACCGCAATCGTCACGCTTTCGGGAAGCTTTGAAGCGGTGTATGCGACGGAAGCCACGGCAAACGGCGAGGACTACGTTGTTCTCGGTAGCGGAAGCTCGGCAAGCGGACTTTTGTTGGTGCAAAAAGCACCGCAGATCGTCGGCATCGGCATTGTCTGCGAAGGTGCCGAAAGCATGGCTGTGCGCAACGAACTGATCTCGCTCATCAGTGCAGGGTTTCACGTCTCTACCAATCGCATCTACGTCACACAAGCAAAAAAATAAACACCGTAGATCACCTTATCGGTCATATTTGCGGCAACCGTCACATAAGATATAGCGAATAAAAACAGGAGGAATTCTACCTATGAAACATCAATCTACCGCATTGTGCGAAGTCCCCAAAAACAACAAATTCAAGACGATCATTTTCAAAATTGGAAAACGCAATCTCGTAGTTGCGGCATCGGTACTCTTGATCGGTGCGGCTGTTCTGCTCAATTTCCTGCTCTTTACGGGCACAAACGGTTCGGGCTACGACGGTTACGATCAACCCAGCGGAAACATTTCGGACACCCCAAGCGGCAACGACACGCCAACCGACAATACCAACACCTATTTTTCGGCAACACAGGTCAGTCGTCAAAGAGCGCGTGACGAAGCGCTTGAGGTTCTGCAAGCCGTAGTAGACAACGTAGAGGCAAGCGAAACCGTAAAGAACGAGGCGCTTGCAGGCATCTCCGCAATTGCCGACGAAATCCAAAAAGAAGCCAACATCGAATCGTTGATCACCGCCAAGGGCTTTGAGCATTGCGTCGCCGTGCTCAACGGAGATACCATCAGTATCATTGTATCGGCAGACACATTGCAACCCGCACAGTTGGCGCAAATCAACTCTATCGTTTATGAGCAAACCGGTATCAAGCCCGTGGGCGTGACCATTATCAACAAATGATCCAACAACAAAAAGGTCGGTTCAACCATAAGTTGAATCGACCTTTTTTATTTCTCCAATCAGGAAAGACAACGCTTCAGCGCTTCGTTTCCGTTCTCTATCTTTGGCTTTGCACTCGACGTTACCGTCGTCAGTGCCGAACAGTTGCGGAACGCATTTTTTCCAACCGTCAAAACGCCGCCGAGATCCACCGTTTCCAATGCTCTGCAATCGGCAAAGCAGGATGCCGGCAACACGGTGAGCGATGTGGGCAATTTGACCTCCGTCAAGGCATCGCAACCGTAAAAAGCATTGATCCCGAGCGCCGTCAACAACGATGCATCGCCAAATGTCACCCTTCGCAAATTACGGCAGGCATGAAAGGCGCTTTCACGGATCGATACCAAGGTATCGGGCAACGCGATCCCCTCAAGTCTTCCGCAACCCGAAAAGGCGCGCACACCGATGCCGACAATGCCGGTGGGGAGCACGATTCGTGTCAGGGAAACACACTCGTAAAAGGCGTAATCGCCAATTGCGGTACAACCATCAAGAAGCTCGACCTCGACAAGATACACGGGATAGTAGCCCTTTGAAAAGTCCGGAACTTCGGCACCGAACAGATATCCGAGATAAGCATTTTCAGAGGCAGTGCCCCCCACAAAAGGCAACGTCAATCGGCGCAGATTGATGCACCCCTCCAAGGCACCCAAACCGATAGAGGTCAGGTCTTTTCCGAATTCAACCACCGTCAGGGAGCTGCACGCGCTCATCGCATGGTCGGCAACCGTACGGACATTGGACAGATTGACGGCGACAAGATCACTGCAACGGTACATCGAATAGCTTCCGATATGCGTCATCGTTTCGGGTAACGTCAGACAAACCAGACGGATCGCCTCAAAAAGGGCATAATCCGAAAGGCGTTCCGTCGCTCCGCCAAGCTCCAGATATTTCAGGCTTGCGGGAATACGAACCGCGTTGTCGGTATATTCTGCGGCGCCGAAAAGATATCCCAAATATTGCGCTTCGGTTGCCGAGGCACCCATCAACGGTGTGCGCAAGGAGGACAACGACTGACATCCCGACAGGATCTCCGTACCAAGAGAACGAATGCTGTCGGGCAGATACAGCGAGGTCAGTGCTGTATTCTCAAAAAAAGCCCGATCGGCGATGGCAACTACGGATAAACCATCAATGCTCGCGGGCACGCGAACCTTTTTTGCACTACCGTTATAAGACAGGATCTCAACGCCGCCCTCGCAGACTTCTACCGTAAAATCGGAAGCATTGCTTTCCGCCATATCCGAAAAAGTATGCCGATAGGCAACGATACGCTCAAGAAGATCGGGATCATCGGTATAATCCTTCTGATTTGCCTCCGAGATTGGCGACAGAGCGGGGGTACGGACGGGCGCATTCGCCTCGGTTCCACCGCAGGAAATAAGGGTGCCGCACAACAAAACGGCAACCAAACAAACGGCAATCAGCCTTTTGATAAGCATCACTTTATCGTCCTTTCTTTGATTCCGTATCTATTGTACCACACTTTTGTTTTTTTCGCAACCCCCACGCGCCACAATTCATAATAATTTCAATTCTGTCACAAATTCATCTTGTAATCGGCAAAAAACAATGTTATAATAATATTATTGGATTTTATGAAAGAGGAGGCGCGATATGCAGATCAAGATCTCAAATCAATATCACGGTATGCTGCTTCGACAGTATCTGCAAAGAGAGCTTGCGCTTTCCTCAAAAATGATCAAGCATCTTAAATTTCTCCCTGATGGGATCACGGTAAACGGCACCCGCGTTACGGTGCGCTACGTTCTTCGGAACGGGGATCTGCTATCGCTTGCAACCGAAGACCGCGAGTCGGCACCCATTTCTCCCCAAGACTTGCCCATTACCGTGCTTTACGAGGATGCCGATCTCGTGATCCCCTCCAAGCCCGCCAATATGCCAACCCATCCGTCACACGATCATTATCACGATACCGTGGCAAACGCGTTGGCATTTCGCTATCAAAACGAAAAGATCCCATTCGTTTTTCGTCCGATCAACCGTCTTGACCGCAACACCAGCGGACTTTTGTTGATTGCGCGCAACCGGCACACCGCGGGAGTCCTAAGCGAGGCAATGAGAAACGGAAAAATTCAAAAGACCTACCTTGCCGTTCTCGACGGTGAAATGACGCAAACCGAAGGCGTCATCGATGCCTGCCTTCACCGCACCCAACAGAGCATTATTCTGCGAGAGGTGTGTCCCCCCGATGCCCCCGATGCCGACGAGGCGAGAACCGAGTACACCGTGCTTGCAACAGGAAAGGGACACACGCTTGTTAAAGCGCACCCCATCACCGGCAGAACGCATCAACTTCGCGTTCACTTTGCATCCATCGGGCATCCCATCACGGGCGACGATCTCTACGGAACGTCATCGGAAAAGATCTTTCGACACGCCCTCCACGCCTATACACTGACACTCCCCCATCCGTCACGGAATGAAACACTCTCAATACAAGCACCACTTCCCGACGATCTTTGCAATCTGGTACGTGTCTGTTTCCCCGAATACCCAACTTTAACCGAAGAAAGGCTCCTTCTTTTATGATCTCAAAAACCGAAACACCGCACAAAAAGCTACCGCGTGTCTGCCTTGTCATATACGCATTGACGGCGTTCAGTCTTCTGCTCTACTTTCTTTTTACCAAGAGCAGTGGCTTTTCCGATTGGTTCAATCAGAACGTCAGTCATAATCTGCGTCGCATCTTTGCGCTTCTGACCGCGTGGATTCCTTTTTCCACCGCCGAGCTTCTGATTCTGCTCATTCCCGTTCTGTTTGTCCTGATCATTTCGATCGGCTCGCGATATTTTTGCGATAGCACCCGCTCGGTTCTCGTTTACGTGGGAAATCTTTTCTCCGTCATCTGTTTGATCGGCATCCTCTTCGTTTGGAATTTTGCCGCAGGCTACTACGGAAGCAAGCTTGACAAAAAGTTAGAGCTTTCGCGCCAAAAAAGCAGCGCCGACGATCTCTACCAAACCGCGGAACTGATCCGCACCGAAATGAACGCACTCTCCGAGGAGATCATCTTTTTGGAAAACGGCACCTCTCTGATGCCCTACTCCTATGATGAAATGAACGACAAGCTTCTCGCCGCCTACAACTCTTTTTGCCAAAAGCATGACTTTATGAAAAGCTTTTATAGCCGTATCAAACCGGTCATGCTCAGTGAATCCATGTCGTATACGCACATCACGGGTGTCTACACCTTCTTTACGGGAGAGGCAAACATCAACGTCAACTTCCCCGACTATACCGTGGTCTATACCGCCGCGCACGAGCTTGCACATCAACGCGGAATCGCGAGAGAGGACGAAGCCAATTTTATCGCCTTTCTCATCTGCATGGAGTCCGACGATGCCTATATCCGCTACTGCGGTTATCTGAACGTCTATGAATATCTCACGTCGGCACTCTATTCGGCGGACAAAACGCTTTACAGAAAATCCTATGAGAAGCTGACCGCCGAGATCAAAGAGGAGCAAGCGGCTTACCGTAAATTCTTCCAAAAATATCAGGACAACGTTGTTGCAGAGGTCAGTCAAGCCACCAACAATGCGTACCTGCAATCGCAGGGCGCACAGGAGGGTACCAAAAGCTATAACATGGTGGTCGATCTTGCCGTTGCCTACTATCGGACACACCCTGATTGGCGATCAAACTAAAAAAGCACCGCACCGTTTTTGACACGTTTCTTGCCCGCGCGGCATAAACTGACAACACAGGAAACTTTTTCAACAGAATTCTGAAAAAGTACTTCCATTTTTGAGATCTATATGATATAATAAATATAATTATGATATTTATATATCCTCTTTCGGAAATCTGTAGCAAAGGAGACGGAAACGCATAGCCGCGTTTTCAAAAAGAAGCATAATGGCTACGAAAATTATGATTCAGGGCGGCAAGCCGCTTTACGGTGATATTGCCATTAGCGGAATGAAAAACGCCGCATTACCCATCCTTTTTGCCACGATCCTTGTCAAAGACGTTTGCACGTTGGAAAATATACCCGCCGTCAGTGATATTTCCGCCTCTTTGGAAATTCTGAAAATAATGGGCGCACGCATCTCACTGCGTACCCCCACCACGGTACAGATCGATACCCGTCACATCTGTCAGGGAAGCTCGCCTTATGATCTGGTACAAAGATTGCGCGGCTCCACCTACCTTTTGGGCGCAGAGCTCGGTCGCTTCGGCACGGCTTGCGTAGGTTGGCCCGGCGGTTGCGATTTCGGTTCCCGTCCGCTGGATCAGCATATGAAGGGCTTTGAGGCATTGGGAGCCACCGTCAATAACGATAGCGGTTATATCCATCTGTCGGCGCCAAACGGTCTGATCGGCAATTCGGTCTACTTTGACGTTGCTTCGGTAGGTGCCACCGTCAATATTATTCTTGCCGCAGTTCTGGCAAACGGTACCACCGTCATCGACAACGCCGCAAGAGAGCCGCATATCGTCGACCTTGCCAACTTCCTCAACTCCTGCGGCGCCAACATCACGGGTGCCGGTACGTCGGTCATCAAGGTAAGAGGTGTCACCGAGCTTCACGGATGCTCCTACACCATCATCCCCGATATGATTGAGGCGGGAACCTATATGGTTGCCGCGGCGGCAACGGGAGGTTGCGTGCGCATTCGATCGGTGATTCCTAAACACGTCGAAACCATCACCGCAAAGTTGAGCGAGATGGGCGTTTGCATCGA
>JAZRGI010000156.1:0-2185 GCA_045644105.1 Eubacteriales bacterium
CAAGAGAACTCTTCTTTCCGAATACGAGTATCAACGCAAGGGCGGAAAGATCGCGCTCAATCTGGATGAGGGCGATGAGCTTGTATTCGTTGTTGCAACGCACGGCGAGTGCGACCTGTTGTTGGCAACGGCAAACGGACAGGCGGTTCGCTTCTCGGAGTCCAACGTCCGCGCAATGGGACGTACGGCACGCGGTGTACGCGGAATTAGCTTGAGAAACGGCGATTACGTTGCCGGCGTTTGCGTGGTAGAGGAAGGAAAGGACCTGCTCTGCATCACCGAGAACGGCTTTGGTAAGCGCAGTCCGTTTGATGATTTCCGTATTATGAAGAACCGTGGCGGATTTGGTGTAACCTGCTACAACCTGACCGAAAAGAGCGGTAACCTGACCGGAGTTGCGGCGGTAGATGACAACGATGACCTGATGATGATCACCGATTCGGGAACCATCATCCGTACGCCCGTACAGGGTATTCCCAGTCGTTCCAGAAGTGCCGGAGGCGTTATCGTAATGCGTCTTGGCGAGGATCAGAAGCTTGTCAACTTTACCACAACTCCGCATGCCGAAGCCGAGGAAGAGAGCAATGAGCAAACCGAACCGACTGAAACGCCGGAGAGCGCGGTTGAACCAATCGGACAGGATCAGTAATCCATGATCGGTATGATGAGCAAAAAAAAGATCCTCATAGTCGCCATCGCGGCGATTCTGTTGGTTGCAACCTTGGGGGGCGTATTGGTTTATTTATCGACGATTCCCAAAACCGACGAGATCTATGACCGTGTTGTTGAGTTGATCGAGGCATCTTATGAGTTGAATACCGTTTTTTACGGCGAGGGACTTCCCGTCTACAAAACCGATTCCGCGTATGCCGAATTTTCTCACCTGTACTTTGATTTTCAGTACGTCGGTGACTACGAGATTGTTACCGAGTACGCAAAGTTTTTGTCGGAGGAAGAGATCAAGAGCGCCGCGGAGAAGGTCTATAGCAAAGACTATCTGGAAAAGGTACTGTACAACAGTGCTTTCATAGGATATGCCATAGAGGACGGCAAGGGAGGAGCGGCTTTTGCGGAGCCGCGCTATCTTGAGGATAACGAGTGGATCTATCAATCGGTCGAAAAAAACAACTATCTGAACCACGGAATGCGTATTTACGATTATTCTACGATGAAGGTGGTTGCACCAAGCACCGCAAAGGCTTGTTACGTTTCAATTGAATCCTATCTTGCCAATCAACCCGATCTTGTGATGCAGGATACCATCCGACTTGTGAAGCAGGATGACGGATTGTGGTATCTCGACTCCTTTACGGGATGATACACAAAAAATAAAACCACCGCACAGGCGTAAACGCTTGTGCGGTGGTTTTTGTTGTTCACGGGTTCAGATCACTCTGACACGGTAAACGCCTTCTACAGAGGAAATACGGTCAACTGCCGCCAAAGAGGGCGCCGAAGAGATGTCGACCATGGTATAGGCGTTGTCGCCTTTGGATTTATTGGTCATGTTTTCAATATTCAAGCCTTCGTCGGAAAGGGCTGCCGTTACACGGGTGATGACGGCGGGAACGTTTGCGTGAAGTACGCAGATACGCGCCTCACCCGAACGCGGCATATCAATGTTGGGGAAGTTGACACTGTTTTTGACGTTTCCGTTGGTGAGATAATCGTCAAGCTCTTGTGCCGCCATAACGGCACAGTTGTCTTCGGATTCCTCGGTGGAGGCACCCAGGTGAGGGATGGCAACAACGCCGGGGATCGCGAGAATTTCTTCGGTGGGGAAATCGGTAACGTAAGCCGAAACCTTACCCGAAGCCATTGCGGCGCTCAAATCGGCGGCACAGACCAGATCGGCGCGCGAAAGATTGACGATCTTGACACCGTCCTTCATTTTTGCAATGTTTTCCAGGCAGATCATGTTCTTGGTTTCTTTGGTTGCGGGAACGTGAAGGGTAATATAGTCGGCGTTGGAAAAGATATCGTCATAGGATGCGGCATGGGTAATATTGCGGTCAAGATTCCATGCGCCGTCAACAGAGAGGAAGGGATCGCAACCGATAACCTTCATACCCAAAGAGATCGCGGCATTGGCGATCAATCCGCCGATCGCACCAAGACCGATAACACCCAACGTCTTGCCCTTCAGTTCGGTTCCTCCAAACTTGGATTTTCCTTTTTCCACCTG
>JAZRGI010000157.1:0-7172 GCA_045644105.1 Eubacteriales bacterium
CATACCTTATTACATTATATCATAAATGTATATAGGTGTCAATTCGTTTTTATGAATTTTATATAATTTTTTTTCATAAAACAAAGCTCATAGGGTAAGATAAGACGACAGGGCAAGCATCAGTTGCAGGGCAAGTTTTCTCTGATACTCCTCACTTTCCAACAGGGCGCAGTCGTCGGCGTTTGAGAGAAATCCGCACTCAATCAGAATGGCAGGCGTGTTCAGATGATGAAGAAGATAGATCGAGGAGGTGGCGCGCTTGATGTGGCGGTCGTTTTCGGGTTGCAGAGCGGCGCTAACGCACTCCTGTACGTGTGCGGCGAGTGCCTCGGAGCGCACGTCGTGGGGGGAATACCACACCTGCAATCCGCGGTACTCGGAGCGCGGATAGGCGTTCATGTGAATGCTCACGAAGACGGCGTTCGGCGTTTCTTCGGCAATTTTGCGTCGTGCGACAAGATCAAGAGCCTTTTTTCTGCCGCGGTAGTCGACGGTGGTGTCGTACAACAGTCGGTCGTCCTCGCGCGTCAGAACCACGTCGTAGCCGTTGGCAAGCAACAGATCACGCAGGATCAGGGTGATGGAGAGGTTCAGATCCTTTTCATAGACGCCCGAAATACCTACCGCACCGCCGTCCTCGCCTCCGTGACCTGCATCAAGCACCACCGTTGGACGAGAGGAGGGAAGGGGTTGAACCGTTTGCAACGGCGGAGAAAAATAGCGACCAACCGCAACAAGCCCCCCCGCGATGAGCGACAGAACCAGAACGAAGATCAAAAAACGGAGCAGAACGCCCCCCAACACCCCACGATACAACATCATAACCCCTCCTGCGAAATGAAATCCCTGCGTTTGTTCGATACTACATATTATAAAAAATACCCCCTCATTATGACGGGGGAGGGAAGTTCATTTTCGGGGAATTGCAGATGCAGGCAGTGCCCGCACCCAACACCCGCTTTTTGTACCGCAAAGCTTTCTAACGTTATACCACGATGGCATAATTTAGCGAACGGGAGCAATGAAAATTTTTGGCAAGCTTTTCCCCACAAGCAACGAAGTACGGTATGCATTAGCGAATTGCATGATGAAGGGGTTGATCAAACTTTTTCAAATGAAACTGCAACGGCAAAGGAAATTGCAAGTAAGAGAATAACCTGCCAATCGAAAAGAGGTTGTATCAAATGCAAAGGCATTTGATACAACCTCTTATTTTGGAATCCCAAACAAAGGAAAAGCACTCTCAAAGTGCTTTTCCCTTGTGATTCCTTTTAAAACATCTTATACTTGAGCCGCAAATTATCGGCGATCATCGCAATGAACTCCGAATTGGTCGGCTTGCCGCGGTTGTTCTGGATGGTGTATCCAAAATAGGAGTTGAGGGTATCCACGTCGCCTCTGTCCCACGCGACTTCAATTCGGTGACGGATCGCGCGCTCGACACGCGAGGTGGTCGTGGCATATTTCTTGGCAACCGACGGATAAAGCACCTTGGTCACCGAGTTGATCACGTCGGAATCCTTCACCGTGAGCAAAATGGCGGTGCGCAGATATTGGTAGCCCTTGATGTGCGCGGGAACACCGATCTGATGGATGATCTGCGTCACGTGTGCCTCCATGTTGTCGGAGGGTTGAAGATCCTTTTGCATAGCGGCGGCGGGAAGGGCAGATTGCCTGCGCGCAACGATGCTCTGAATATGCTCGGAAAGACTGCCGACGTTCACCGGCTTCAAAAGACAGTACTCCGCGCCCGCCTCGGTTGCCTCAATAAAGAGGTTGCGGTTGGTTACCGAGGAAAGCAGAATAAAGGAAGGCTCCTTTTCTTTTCCCCAATCGAGCGTGTGACTGCTGCGGAGTACGCCAATGCCGTCCAACTTGGATAGCCAGACGTCCAATAAAACAACGTCCGGGAAAAAACGAGTCATGCGCAGAAGCGCTTCCTCGCCGTTTGCGGCTTCTTCCAGATTGTGATATCCAAGCCGCTCAAGCCCCTCGCGAATGGCACCTCGCCCAACGGCACTTTCGTCGGCAATTAAGATCTTGGTTGTGTATTCCATCTATCCATTCCTCCATATGTGTAATGCTGCATTTGTTTGACAAGCATATTTTACCATATTTTAGGAAAATGTTCAAGTGGAATACCTGCCAAGATTTACAGATTTTTCCATTATTCGTTGTATCCTTTGACCAACGCCTGACACGAGATGACAAAAGCCGTCAATTTTTGTGGTGTTGACACGGCTCCTTGAAAAAATCTGTCAGATCCATTTCGAATCTACCGTCGTTATTGCGCGAAAAACCGATGGCTTTGATAAGAGTTTCGTTGTCGCAGTCGGCGTCGAAATAAGCGGTATGAACGCCGCACAGATCGATAAAGTTGAGAGCGGCGCGGCCCATGACGAACATTGGCTCAAATTCATAGCCGTCGGGGATCGCGGCAAAATCGACGATTCGACCGCCGTCGGCATTTAACGTAAACTGACAAACGCCCTTCAACTCGCCCTCCACCAACGCCTTGTAAGCCAAAAGCTCGGTGCGGAAGGGGATCCGGCAACGTGCGCAAAGAGCTTCCTGCTCCTGCTTGTCCTGAATCGGCAGAACCTCTAACATAATCTCAATTCCTTTCTTTTTGTGAGGCGGTAAGAAGATAATTGACCTCGTCTTCGGTCAATTTGCGCCATTTTCCAATCGGCAAGTCGCCAAGCGTCAGATTTCCGATGGCAACGCGGCGCAACTCACGCACGCGCAGACCAACGGCCTCGCACATCCGTCGGATCTGACGGTTGCGTCCCTCGTAAAGTGTCAACTCCAAGAGATTTTGCGAGATGGGACGAACGCCGATCGGCAACAGACGGTAGCCGTCAAGCTCCATCGGGGAGGCAAGTGCCGCCAAAATTTCGGGTGTCGGGGCAGGAAATACCGTAACATGATAGATCTTCGGGATCTCGTGTCGCGGATGGGTGAGGCGGTTGGTCAGTTCTCCGTCGTCAGTCATCAAAAGAAGCCCCTCGGAATCCATATCCAGGCGACCGACGGGATACAGACGGGTTCCCGCACCCTTGACAAGCATGGACACGGTGCGCCGTCCCTTTTCGTCCTTGAGGGTGGTGACGTAGCCGCGCGGCTTGTTGAGCATCAGATAGTGGTGGGGAAGCGCGTCGCGCGGACGAAGCTGCTTACCGCGGTACTCCACCACGTCGGTGTCGGGATCGATCTTGTCACCAAGCGTTGCGGGAACGCCGTTGACCAAGACTTTACCGGCAAGGATCTCCGCTTCGGCGGCACGTCTTGACAGCACGCCGCAATCGGTGAAAAATTTTTGTAAACGAATCGGCTCTGCCATTCGGTTTTCCTCCTTTCTGCGCAACAATGTGGCGCAATGGTAACTGAGGGATAGCGCACTTTCGTTCCCACAACGCCAGGGGAACGTAGGATAGGGAATATCAACATCCCACAATGCCTAATAAAACACTTCCCAAGAAGTTTTGGGGGTGTGGGGACTTTTTCAAAAGTCCCCCACGAAAAAAAACACACCCAAAACTAACTTTCGTGACCATTTTGGGTGGTGGGCAGGCAGTGCCTGCACCCAATAGTCGCTGTTTGTACCGCGAAGGTTTGAAACTTTAAACCGCGATGGTATAATTCACATGGTAGCGGGAGTACCTGAGGGATAGCGCACTTTCGTTCCCACAACGCCAGGGGAACGTAGGATAGGGAATACCAACATCCCACAATGCCTAATAAAACACTTCCCAAGAAGTTTTGGGGGTGTGGGGACTTTTTCAAAAGTCCCCACAAAAACCCCTCTCCCAAAACTAACCTTTTCCAAACAACCCGCAAATCCATCTCCAAAGCGCGAAAAAGCCGTTTTGCTTTTTGATTGATGCTACCGACTCGCAGGAGATCAAGGGTAATTCGCCAATGATCTCTTCTTGACCGTCACCGTCGACGTCGCAGTAAAAGAGCGCGCGTCCCACAAGCTCACCCGTCATGGTGGGGGCGTAGAGAAAGCGAGGCGCCTCGATTGCGGTGCGGATATTGCCGCATCCTACGGGGAGCGTGACCGACAGGCGTTGCTCGTTTGTCAGTGTCAGAACATCGCGGTCACCGCCGACAACGGGCAGGGTGACGCGATAGGAATCGGCATCGGCAAGCATGACCGAACGGTAGCGGGAAAAGCCGAAGTCCAGCAGATCGGCGTGCGCCTGCCAATCGCTGTACGCGTTCAGGGTTACCGCGATCAAGGTCACACCGTCGCGCGAGGCGGCACTGACAAGACAACGACCGCTGCGTGTCGTGTATCCGGTTTTCACACCGATGCAATCGGCATAGCTCCGCAAAAGCTTGTTGTGATTGATCAAAAGCCGACCTTCGGCGTTCTCGCCGTGCGGAATCGTGGCGCGGCGGGTAGAAACGATGGTTGCAAACAAGGGTTCTTTCAGAGCCGCTTGTGTGATCACGGCAAGCTCCAACGCCGTGGTATAGTGCGCGTCATCGTCAAGACCGTGAGGGTTGACAAAATGCGTGTCGGTCAGACCGAGCGAGGCTGCTTTTTCGTTCATACGAAGAGAAAAATCCTCGACGTTGCCGCAAAGACCGATGGCAATGGCAAGGGCGGCATCGTTGGCGGACTCCAACAGAAGCGCGTACAAAAGCTGCTCCAGTGTCAGCTCTTCACCGGCGCACAGATAGACCGACGAGCCTTCCGCACCCACTGCGGCGGCATCAACGGTGATGCGCGTGTCGGGGGAAGAAAGCTCCAGAGCGACCAGGGCCGTCATGATCTTGGTGGTGCTTGCCATTGGCAGACGTGCCGAGGCGTTTTGCTCCAGGATTACGGCTCCGCTCTCGGCTTCGATCAGTACGGCGGCACCCGCAGAAAGCGACGGAACGCCACTCGTTTGCGCGGTGACGGGGAGCGTCAGACAGGGAAGGAGAAGCGCAACCATGACCAAACAAGCAATGCGGCGCGATTTGTTTTGCATAATAAGAACCCTCCGGAAAAATATACGTTTCAAACCATGTATATTTTTCCGGAGTTGATTTTATGTCAGGGGCGTGGGATCAAATGTCCTTTGCCGCCTTTTTGTCTGCTTTTTGTTGCTTTTTGACCTGCTTGAGTTCCTTTTTGGTCAGTTCCAGATCGCAGGTGTCAAAATCTTTTGCGAGCTTGGAGGAGTAGTAATCCTCGGCACCGCCGGCATCGGTTGCGCTTGCGTTAGAGGTAAAAACCGACTTGACACGATCGATGATATCGGGGGTGCGGTCAAGGATCTCGGCGATCTGCTCGATGGGACCGGACTTTTCCTGTACCATGGGGAGCATTTCAACTCTGCCGTCGGGGGTAACGATGAGGAATCCGATGGGGCTTACGGTAACGCCGGTTCCGCCGCCGCCGCCAAAGTCCTTGCGCTGCGTCTGCTTGTTGGGCAGATCCAAGCCGCCCGACGCAAAGCCCATGGAAACCTTGGAGATGGGGATGATCACGGTACCCGACTTGGTGGTGATCTCCTTACCGACAACGGTGTCGGCATCGATGATGGTGCGGATCTGATCCAGCGAATTGCTGATGATTTCCTTGATAGAAGAAGAGTTTTCCATAATAATGTTCCTTTCGGTTTTTATATCAATATTTTTATTTTTCAATTAAGCCGCCCACTTGCCCTGCATTCTGGCGCGTGCTTTTTCTCGGGCGATGATTTTTTTCTTGCGATAAACATTTAACAGACGAAGTCCGATGCGAATACCGTTAACCAACGACATCTTGAATTTCAAATCGACCTCGGCAGAGCATTTTCCGCCAACGTAGTCGGGTGTGACCGTCATATCGCCCGCATCGCGCTCGATGTGGTGATATTTCGACTCGATCAACTGACACAGATACGCAGTGCTTTGCACAACCGCCCCATAGAGCAGAGCGGTCTTTGCCGCGTCGTCGGTGCCGACCGTGATGCGCATACGGTAGACTCGGATGGATAGGTGACCGCGCGTTTGGGTGTAGACCGTTTTGAAGATCTCGGTGATCATTTGCAATTTTTCAAGAAGATTTGGGGTGATCTGCTTTCCGGAAGCCTTCTTTTGGGCATTCTTTTTTGCCTTCTTTTCTGCCTTCAGTTGCTTGCGGTAGGCTTTCTTGGCTTCTCTCTTCCGCCGACGAAGCTCTCTACGCAACACGGCTTTGGGATTGAGGCAACGCGAAAGATCCTTTTTCTTCTTTTCTTTTTTGGGCTTATCGGAATAGAGCGTAAAGGGAATGCCTGCGATCTTTGCCACAACCTTGAAGCTTTGCGTGTAGACAACGCGGATCGACGCGTGTCCGAAGGCGATCACAAGCGCGATCAAGAGCGCAAGACCGATAACGACCGATAAGGTGATAACAAGCCAGATCATTCGTCGCCTCCTTGAAGCTCCTCACTTCCGTCGGAAAGCACGCCTGCATCGGGAGAGGCACCGTTTTCAAAGATGACGTCGGTTTCCTCGGTGTCGATCGCCTCTTGGTAATCCTTCGGTTCACCCTCGGATTCAAAGGCTTCGGGCGATTCCTCGTCTATCGAGAGTTGATCGGCGTTTTCCACGCCTTCGGCTTGCGCCGCCGCAACGCTCAATGCTTCGGTTTCGGGCAACTCGTCCAGAGAGTTGATGCCGAATACGCGCAGGAATTTATCGGTGGTTACGTAAAGCATCGGACGTCCCGGGGCATCAAGTCTGCCTGCCGCCTCGATCAGTCCCTTATCAAGAAGCGAGTTGACGGCGTAGGAGCTGTCAACACCGCGAACCAGATCGACGAAGGAACGCGTCACGGGTTGGTTGTAAGCAACGACTGGGAGGACTTCCATCGACGAAGCCGAGAGATTTCCGCCACGTCGTATTCCCAATGCCTCGCGTATGTAGGGGGCGTACTGCTCCTTAGTGCAGAATTGACAGGTCTCCTCAAAGACGAGGAGATTAACTCCTCTTTTCGATTTTTCGGAATTGAAGTCCTCGCTCATATGCTCTACTATTTTTTTTGTGTTTCTTACGTCAAGCCCGAGAACCTCCGAGAGCCTCGTATATTTAACGGGATATCCCGCGGCGTACAGTATCGCCTCGATAGCGCCCTCTATATTTTTTATTCCTTCAAGCTCGTTAGCTTGCTTTATTTCTTCCATTTTACACCTCCGCAGGCTCTGTCT
>JAZRGI010000158.1:0-5822 GCA_045644105.1 Eubacteriales bacterium
CCCAACCCCAACGGCGGAACCGAGGAGTTGCAAACCAAACCAAACGAGGAAACCAAGCCGAGCGTAGTTACCTGGACCACAGTCGATGAAAAAGTATACGTTGTCGCAACCGGTATCACCCTTGTAAACGTTGACAACGCAACCGATACCACCACCGCAAAGCAACTTGACGTATTGCAACGTGTGTCGGTTGGAACCAACAATCAGAGTATCGTTATGAAGGACGGCAAAAAGTATTATGCCGAGAGCAGATATCTGACCAATGCCGACCTCAAGGGTGAGGGCTTCCAATCCTGTGCCCCCACCACGATGTACGTTAAGGAATCGGTCAAGGTTCGTAAGTACGCAAGCTCGGAGTACGAGTTCTCTACCGCGATCACCACGTTGAAGGTGAACGAAACGGTTACGGTCATTGCGAAGGGTGGAAACTGGAATAAGATCCAATACGTGAAAGACGGTCAGACCAATGAATATTTCGTATGGGCGGCATGCCTTTCCGAATCTAAAGTGACCGATCCGAACGATCTGACGCAGTACGGCGCGGTCACGCCTTGCGATCCTCAGGTTACCAAGTACGTTTCGGTTGAGTCGGTTACCCTGCGCAAGGCGCCTTCCGTATCGGCGGACGGCTTGTATTGGCCCGTAAAGGACGATGAGGTTACCGTTGTCGGTACCATCACCGTGAACGGAAAGGTCTGGACCAAGGTTCGTATCGTGGTTGAACCCGAGAAGGAAGGACAGAGCCCCGTTGTTAAGGAAGGCTTTATCGGTCCCAACTGTCTTTCGGATTCCAAGGGCGCATCCTCCGCAAGAACGCTTGAGGATATGTTGGCTCTTTACGATAGCTTTACCAAAACCGAAACGCCTCTGACCATGTACGTTATCCTCGACTCGAAGGGTGAGCCGAACTTCAGTCTTAATGTTCGTTCTTCCCCCGATTTCCCTGTGAACGAGGAAAATTTGCCGGCAAACGTCGTTACCGTTCTTTCTTCCAAAAACAGTGTTAAGGTCGTTGCTACCGGTCACAAGAGCGAAACCTTCTGGGCAATGATCGAGTATAAGGAAGGCGAGTATTACTTCGTAAACTACTCTTGCCTGACGCCCAACGCCGACGGAGAAAAGGCTCCCTTGACGTTGGCACAGCTTCTGGCGGCTTATCCCGATTTCAAGAGTTGCACCGAGAAGACGGTATACGCAAAGAGTGTTGTCAACTGCAACAGCTTCCCCGGAAACGATGAGGAGCCTGCAATGAAGTTGGCTGCAAACGACGCGGTAACCGTAGTTGCGGAGGGGGACGTTCTGGGACTGAAGTGGTACATCTTCCGTACCGCAGACGGAACGCATTACTTTGCGGCGGCATCCATGTTTACCGAGCAGGCACCTGCGGCAGGTTGATTGGTGATAAAATAAAAATAAATCAAGCAAGGATCGGTCTTATGATCGATCCTTGCTTTTTTTGCGGAATGGTATTGACAAAAAGTTCCTGTCTGTGTATAATAAAAATACTTTATTAACACAGTTGAAAGGAAGTGGCTTGCATGAAACAGTCGAATTTGAGAAAAATGATCGTTGGCGCGATCTTTTGCGCGTTGATATTTGCCGCCACCTGCATATTGATTCCCGTACCCGGAGGAATCGGAAACCTCAATCTTGGGGACGGTATGTTGCTTTTGGGGGCGTGGATTCTGGGGGGACCGTGGGCAGTGGTCGCGGCTTCCTTTGGTGCCGCCCTTGCCGATCTGGCAAGCGGATATCTTATTTACGCGCCTGCAACCGCAATTATCAAGGCATTGATGGTGGTGGTTGCCATTGCAAGTGAAAAGGCGTTGCGCCGCTCCGGTCGGTCGGTTACCTTCGGACGTGTGATCTCTGCGGTGTGCGCGGAGCTTGTTATGGTGGCCGGATACCTTACTTACGAGGCGTTTGTTATCGGCATCGGCGCCGCGGCATTGCCCGGAGCGGGGTTCAATCTGTTGCAGGGAGTGCTTGCGGTGGCGGTTTCGGTCTTTGGTTGTCGGCTTTTGGATAAGGCGGGCTTCAAATTCCATAAGGAATAAAGGAATAAAAAAGAAAAGTGCAGGGTAGCCGAGGCTACGGATTCGTGATCGACGAATCTATCCTGCACTTTTCTTTTTAAAAGGAAATGCGCTCAACCTGCGATACGCGTTTTTTGTCGGGATCAAGCGAGAAGATGACACCGTTTGCGATCACCTCACCGCCTGCAACCGAGAAGCGTATTGGCATCATGGTGCGGAAACGGTCGATGACGGCATCCTTATCGGTGCCGAGAATGCCGTTTTGCGGCCCGCACATACCAAGATCGGTGACGTATCCGGAACTCTTTGGCAGAATCTGCGTGTCTGCGGTGGGAACGTGGGTGTGCGTACCGAACATGACGTGTACGCGACCGTCAAAATAATGCGCCAACGCAAGTTTTTCACTGGTTGCTTCGGCGTGAATGTCCATCACAGCAACGTCATAAGCGCCGGCTTCGCGGGAAAGGATGCGGTCAACCGCGTCAAAGGGGCTTGCGAGCGGATCCATATAGACTCTGCCGCAAATGTTGATACAAAGCACGCGCCAACCGTCAACGTTCAGGATCGTATAGCCGGCTCCGGGAGCAACGGGAGGGTAATTGGCGGGACGGATCACGCGAGTTTCGTTTTCCAGATACGAATAGATGTCACGCATACCGTAGGCATGATTGCCGAGTGTGATCAGATCGATCCCGGTATCCAACAGGGCATCGGCGTCATGTGCGCTCAACCCGCGGATCTCAGATGTGTTTTCACCGTTGGCAATTACAAGATCAATGTGATATTTCTTGCGGAGCTGCCAAAGGTTGCGGTGTAGGAAGTCGATCGTTTTGATGCCGACGACATCGCCGAGAGCCAAAATTTGCATAGGCGTTGAAAATCCTCTGTTTCTGTTTTTTTATTTTCATAAATTGCATATATATTATCACACTTTTTTGCAAAAGTCAAGATCCGATGGCGCATTTGTAACAATTTGCCTTCCCGATGGGTGCAATATGACTAACTCGTTGTTGCGGATTTGTTTTTTATTTGTGAAAATCCTTTCTTGACAAGCGCGACAAAAAAGAGTATAATTGAGCGGATCTTTTGCGAAATCAAAGCAAAAAAGATCAATCTATCATATTAATAAATGAATGAGGTTTTGTAATGATGGTAACTGCGTTAACGGCGGCATCGCCTGCAGAGGGAGTGACCTCCGGAACGACGGGCGTTTTGCTCAGTCTTTCGATTGCACTTCTGGCTGGTCTGCTTCTTTCCAGACTTGTGAAAAAAATTCAATTACCCGCCGTCACGGCGTATCTTGTGGCGGGTGTACTGATCGGCCCCTTTGCGCTTGGCGCAATCGGAGTTCCCGGAATCGGTATTACGGCGTCGCAACTTGAGGGCTTTGGGATCATTGCCGACGTGGCGCTTGGTTTCATTGCTTTCTCCATGGGCAACGAGTTCCGTCTGGCACAACTGAAAAAGATCGGAAAGCAGGCAACCGTCATCGGCATTTTTCAGGCGGTGTTTACGACCGCGGTTGTAGATGCAGCTCTGATTGGACTGCATTTTTTGATGCCGGATAAGTTCCCGGTCTCGGCGGCGATCATGCTTGGTGCGGTTGCTACCGCAACGGCTCCTGCGGCGACGTTGATGGTCGTGAAGCAGTATAAGGCAAAAGGCCCCGTAACCGATATCCTGCTTCCCGTCGTTGCACTCGACGATGCCGTCGGTTTGGTTGTTTTTGCGATCTCCTTCGGCATTGCAAAGTCGCTCAGTCTTGGTTCGGTCGATCTGCTTTCGATCGTATTGGAGCCGATCCTTGAGGTCGTTCTTTCTTTGGGACTCGGTTTTGTTATGGGATTGCTCTTTACCTTCTGCGAGCGCTATTTCCATTCTCGTTCCAAGCGCATGGCGGTTTCGGTTACGTTCGTCATGATGACCGTAGCCATTTCCTGCATCAAGTTCTCTGTCGGAGGCGTGCACGTCGGTTTCTCTTCTTTGCTTGCTTGTATGATGCTCGGTACGGTTTTCTGCAACTTCTGCGACGTTTCCGAGGAGTTGATGGACAGAGCCGACCGTTGGACGACACCGATCCTTATCCTGTTTTTCGTTATCAGCGGTGCCGAGCTTGAGCTTTCGGTCTTTGCCGATTCGGCAGTGGTTATCATCGGTATCGTATACATCCTTTTCCGTTCTGTCGGAAAGTACATTGGCGCAGGTATCAGTGCAAAGGCGACAAAATGCGATCGCAACATCGTAAAATATCTCGGTATCACGCTGCTTCCTCAAGCGGGTGTTGCCCTGGGTATGGCAATCAAGGCGACCGAGTTGGGTGCGGACGGCGCAATTGTTCGCAACATTACGTTGTTTGCCGTTCTGATCTATGAGATCGTCGGACCTTACTTTACGAAGGTGGCGCTTACCAAGGCGGGAGATATCCAAGCCGAGGGCAGAAAGAGCGCTCGCGATGAGCACCTGGAGAAGAAGCGTCTTGAGGCAGAGCAAAAGATTGAGGAGCCTGTCGCAAAATAATTTTCAAAAGAAAAAGTAAGACCGGCAAGGGTTAAAATTCTCTTGTCGGTCTTGCTTTTTTGCGCGAGTGAAAAAATATATAATATAAAAATGAAAAAAACACTTGACACGGGTAGAAATTTGTGGTATAATAGCTCTACCTCTGTCAAAGGGCTTTTTCTTTGTGCGCATTTTTTAAGAAAAAACTTGGAAAACGTGCAATTTTACCGATCGAAGCGCCCCGATGTGCATCGGTTGATCGGTACCTTTCAGAGGGAGGTACACGGATGCTTCCCGCCAAGAAGCGTCTAAAAAATTATATAGGAGGTGCCGCTAAATGGCGAAGAATGAATCAAGAGTCAAGATTACTCTGGCATGCACTGAATGCAAGCAGAGAAATTACGACACGAAGAAAAACAAGAAAAATGACCCTGACAGACTGGAGCTCATGAAGTATTGCAAGTTCTGCCGCAAGCATACAACGCATAAGGAAACCAAGTGATTTCCCGGACGGACAAACTTACAAAATTGAAGAAAGGAATCAAAGTCGAATTATGAAAACAGGAAAACTGTTGAAGAAATGGATGGCTGCACTGGTTGCCGCAATCCTGACGATTTCCCTTTTCGCGATTCCTGCTTTTGCCGAGGATGGCACAGCTAAAAAGGGCGGTGTAGACGTAGGACTGATCGTAGGTCTTTGCATCGGTGCCGTTGTTCTGATTGTTGCCGTAATCCTTTGCATCAAGTTCTGGGATAAGATCAAGAAGTTTTTCCGCGTATACAAGAGCGAATCGAAGAAGATCGTATGGCTCTCGTGGGCACAAACCAAAAAGAGTACGCTGATTGTTCTGGCGGTTCTGGCAGTTTGCGCAACTGTGATCTGTCTGCTTGATTTGGGATTGTCGCAAGGCATTCTCGCATTCATCAAACTGTTTGCTCCCAAAGCGTAAGCGATTGGTGTAAAGAGATATGAGTGATATCAATGAGATGAACGTTGGCCCGAGATGGTATGTGGCGCACACGTACTCCGGCTACGAAAACAAGGTAAAAGCAAATCTCGAAAAAATTATCGAAAACCGTGGACTCGGACATTTGATTTTTGACATTCGCATTCCGGTGGAGATTGTGATCGAAAAGAACGGTGACACCGAAAAGGAAGTGGAGAACAAGTTGTTCCCCTGCTACGTTTACGTCAAGATGATCATGAACGAGGAAAGTTGGCACGCTGTCCGCAATATTACGGGCGTGACCGGCTTTGTAGGTCCCGGATCCCGAAGTCGGAGGCCAAGC
>JAZRGI010000159.1:0-4870 GCA_045644105.1 Eubacteriales bacterium
GACCGCTTGGCCTCCGACTTGACTCACCAAGCAACAGAATTCCGCACCCCTGCGGTCCCAGTAACCCTTTGTGCCCCGGCACACAAAGCGCATCGATGCACATTCGCTCCACGTCGATCGGTATATGCCCCGCCGATTGTGCGGCATCAACCACGAACAAAATTCCCTTCGCCCGACAAATTCGACCGATAGCTTCGATAGGAAGGGCTGCCGAACAGACGTTGGAAACGTGTGACGCGATCAACATCCGTGTTCTCGGCTTGATTAGTCGTTCAATGCCTTCACAAATACGGGTGTCATCCCGATCGGGATCGGTTGGAAAGGTCGAAAAAACGTCGTATGAGATGAACCCCGCTTTCGCAAGCTTTAAAACGGGCCGAAATACGGCGTTATGCTCCATATCCGAAATCAAAACGTGATCTCCTTGTTTCAGATTCCCCTTGATAACGGTGTTTAGCGCCATAGTCGTATTGAGTGTAAAAACCACGTTTTCGGGAAACCGGGAACAAAAGAAATCAGCCACCGCAGTGCGGCATTCATAGACCTTTCCTGCCGCCGCAAGCGATAAGGCGTGCGCCCCTCGTCCCGGATTTCCGCAGTAAAAACGCATACACCGTGCCTGCTCCTCGGTCACGCTTTTCGGTTTTGGAAAGCTGGTTGCGGCATGATCAAGATAGATCATATCACTCCCCCTGATATTCACGCACGCGGATGCCCTTGTCAACAAGTAATTTTCTGACGTTAGGGCTTTGCGCGCATGAATAAGAAAGCGCATAGGCGCATCCATTCTTGCTTTGTAAGGAATCGGCATTAATGATCTGCGCACGAATGCCTGCCGCCTCCAACACGCTCTGCGCACGCATTGTCCGCGTCATGGAGCCGATAACCGCAACGCACCCACCGTTTGCAATATTATTGCGCATTTTTTTGCACCTCCTTCAATGTCAATATATGACAAAATCCGACCAAAGGTGCGTACATGACAATGATTTTCAAACACGATCGTTTCGCAAAAAAAGCGCTATCACCCGTCTTTTGTATCCGTACTGAATACCCGCATTTTTGTCCGTCGATAATAGTTGTATCCCTTTAAAATTCTCCAATGAAAGGATCTGTCTATGATGAACAAACCGCAAATTATCCGATGCAGTGCCCGTGAAATTCTCGATTCCAGAGGGAATCCTACCGTAGAGTCCACCGTTTTTCTGTCCGACGGGACGGTTGGCGTTGCAAGTGTCCCATCCGGTGCATCCACCGGAATTTTTGAAGCCTGCGAACTGCGTGACGGCGACCGCAAACGTTTCGGAGGAAAAGGCGTATTGGATGCCGTTTCGGGTGTTGGAAAGGTCATTTCTCCGGCAATTTCGGGGATTTATGCCTCCGAGCAATCCGAAATCGACCGCATTTTATGCGATCTTGACGGAACCGAAAACAAATCCAGACTGGGGGCAAACGCCATTCTTTCGGTTTCCCTTGCCACTGCACGCGCGGCGGCAAATTGGTATCACGTTCCGCTCTACCGCTATCTCGGCGGTGCCACGGCAGAGCGCTTGCCGATTCCCATGATGAATATACTCAACGGCGGTGCTCACGCCTCAAACAACGTAGAAATACAAGAGTTTATGATCGCGCCGATCGGTGCCTCCTCCTTTGCGGACGCGCTTCGCATCGGCTCCGAAGTCTACCACACGCTCGGTAAAATTCTGCGTTCCGAAGGCTTTAGCACTACGGTAGGTGATGAAGGCGGCTATGCACCCGATCTGCAAAACGATGAAGCGGCGTTGGAACTGATCTGTCGCGCCATCGAGCAAAGCGGATACAATACCGACAACGTAAAGATTGCCCTCGATTGCGCGGCAAGTGAATGGTATACCGAGGACAGAGGCTATTGGATGCCCAAGCGCGGAAAGACCTACAGTCGTTCGGGGTTGATCGAATACTGGTCTGTACTTGCAAATCAGTATCCCATTTTCTCGATTGAGGACGGATTGGATCAACGTGATTTTGACGGTTGGAGTGAATTGACGGCACGTCTTGGAGATCGAATGATGTTGGTTGGTGACGACCTCTTCGTAACAAATGAAAAAAGATTGCGTGAAGGCATCCGCAAGGGGGCGGCAAACACCATCCTCGTCAAGCCGAATCAGATCGGCACACTGACCGAAGTGATCGGTGTGGTCGAAACGGCACGAAACGCAGGCTATCGATTTATTCCTTCGCACCGAAGCGGCGAGACCGAGGATACAACACTTGCCGATATCAGTGTGGCACTGAACGCGAGCTTTATCAAGACCGGGGCACCCTGTCGAAGCGAGCGCGTTGCAAAATACAATCGCTTGCTTCGCATTGAATCCTCTCTCGGTGCAAGCGCACGTTACGGAGTATCCCAATATTTGAGCGCGACAATGTTCAAGCCCGCTTACAAATAAATCCGAAAACGTCAAAGGGCGACCTGTAACACAGGCCGCCCTTTGACACGGTTGGATTGTCACTTATTTGTTTCATCACAATCCCTTGAATTCCCCTCTTTATAAAAAGCAAGCGGGATCTCGGATTCGACTTCGTCCACGTCATAAAATTTTTCATAAAATGAATTCTCGATTTGTTGAGAAAACGGCGAACAACGGAACATACCGCATCTTTGCCGCATGATCGGCATACAACGGTATTCGGCAAAAATCAGATGTTCCACAAGAACGATGCCGAGATCGCTCAAATACAAATTCAAAGAGTCGTTCATCTCGTTATCCGACATGGACGGAATGGCGCTTCCGTTTGGATGATTATGCGCGAGCAGAACCGCCGACGCCTTTTTGCTCAACGCAAGCTCGGCGATCTTCCGAATCGACGATCCCGATGAATTGACCGTTCCTTCCGATATCATCGTAATATCAATCAAATTCATCCGATTATTAAAAAACAACATATAAAGCCGTTCTACGTCAAGGCCAAGAAAATAGGGATGCAAATAATCACGAATCTTACTGAAGGTATTGTAGACCTCCTTCTTGCGGGCATCTACAATATCCATTTCATATCGCCTCATCAACTCAATCGCCAATTTAATAGAAATCGCGCTTCGTAATCCAATCCCTTCAACGCCGCAAAGATCGTCAACCGACGCATCCATAACACCCTTAAGCGAGCCAAAGTGCTGCAACAACCGATGCGCAACGGGATTGGTATCTATGCGCGGCAGGGACAAAAACAGGAAAACCTCCAACAATTCGTGCGAAGCAAAGCTTTCAAAGCCCGCCGCCTTTGCGCGTTCCAACATTCGGCTTCTATGATCCTTATGTAAATTGTTATCCACGACCTTTACCCAAAATCATCCTTTACTATTTATAAAAAATTCTCAAAAAAATCGTCTTATTTTCTCTTCAAACGACCAACGACACGTCCCTTACACTGCACGTTGGAAAAATCCTTGAGCAGGATGGGACCGTAATCGGGATTCAACGAGAGCAAACGGTCGCCCGCATATATCTTGAAAAAGCCGGAACCGTCCAAAAGGAAGATGCCCATCTCACCGTTTTCGATTGCCTCCGCCGTCTGGATTAACAGAATGTCGCCACTATGATACTTTGGCTCCATACTGTTTCCGCTAATGCGCAACGCGTAGTCGGCTTCCGCCGTTTTTTCACTGTCGGGAATTTGGATCGTTTCGGTCTGCATCTCATCCAGATATGTACCGACGCCGGCAGAAACGGGAAGCTCGTACAGAGTGATCTGCCTCTTGCCCGTGCGCGGAACCGGTTCGCCTGCGTATCGGTTCAAAGACGGAACCCCGGAAAGAACTCGCGCCGTCTTGACGGGCGCAACCTCCTCCACCGATCTCTCATCGGCACCAATGCGCTCAAGCTGATTGGAGATAACCGATCCGATCAGATTCTTTCCCCATTTATCCAAACGGCGATAATCCTCAATCAAAGAAATTTCTTCCGCATTTAAAGTATAGTTATTATGATTATCGGGCGTACCGCTGACAATATATTCTACCGAACAACCGAGCGCTCCGCAAAGCGCGATCAAATTGGAAAGCTTTGGCGAATCGCTCATGCCCGCCAAAAGCTTGCTCAAGGTTCCAAGAGGAATTCCCGTTCGCTCGGCAAGTTGATCGTTCGTAAGCTTTTGTTCATTCTTAATTTTTTTGATTCTGTCAAGATATGTTTCCACCAATTTTACCTCCTGTTTTTCCGTTTGTGATAATATTATAGCACAAAAAAACAGTTTTGTAAAGAGTTTTTTTGATTTTTTTCTTTTTTTGGAAAAAATCTATTGACAATTCCAAAAAAGTGTGTTATAATACGTTCAGATGAATTCCATTTTTGGTATTTTGAGGTGGATTATGAACGCATATTTTGAAAATAACGACAATTTTAATTCCAATAATAGAATTATGGAGGCATATTTCAGAGAAACCGCAATAAAGCCTCGTGCAACTTGCAAAATCGGAAAACTGTTGTTTTACGACCTTGCAGAGCTTCTGATGATACTTACCTGCGACAAGGCAAAAAGCATTGCCAAAGCACTGTCCGTAGCCGTTTGTCTGATCGGCTTTGTCGGCATCATCGGTGCAATGGAGCAAGGGACGTTGGGACTTGGTGCCGGATTTTTGATCGGTATGCTTCTCGTCGGAGTTGAATTTCTCTGCCTGCGCCACCGTCAACAATAAAGCAATTCGGCAATAGCTTCCCCAACAAACTCTGCCGCCGCAATCGCCGCGTCTAACGTTCCGGCTGCGGTACCGATCTCCAAGAGAAGCGCGCACGGCGCCAACTCCTGATAAAAGGAAGCGTTTCTGATCGATACGGGACGGCACAGATTTCCGTGACGATTCAACACACTTCGTAATTGCAAAGCAAGCAAT
>JAZRGI010000160.1:0-5035 GCA_045644105.1 Eubacteriales bacterium
CGGATTATCCGCACCCTTGTCGATGTGCGCATCCTTAGAAAGCTTATACAATTCATCAAAGGTCCACTTACCCTCGGATACAGTCTTGTAGAAGGTCGAGTAGTCCATCTCCATATTTTTAGCCAAGGTCTGGTTAAAGAATACGGTGTGTGCGCTTTCCATGTAGTCAAGCGAAATGTCACCTGACGCCATAAACATACGGTCGTTAACCGTCAGCTCTTTTGCAAGCGACTGGCTCCACCAGATGTTGCTGGAATCAAAATAATCAAAATCGAGAAGGTTGTAGAACAAGCCCTCACTTGCCAACTGCGGAATACGCCAAGACAGACCTACGATGATATCCCACTTGTGCTCTTGGTACTGAATAGAGTTACGCATTTTTGCAATTGCGTCGTTGTATTTTTCCCAACCCTCAACCTTATCAACCGCCAAGGAAACGTTCAAACGCTCTTCAGTACGCTTGGTACGGTCGTAAAGCTCGGCAGACAGAGGTTGACCGTCATCCTCCAGCAATCCGATCTCCCACTCGTTCTTGGTATCGCCGCGAATACAAAGCTTAACCTCTTTGTTACCGTAGTTGATACTCTCGGGAAGGATTTCGGTGATGTCAAATTCGTCTTCGCCCTGACTCGGCTTGCTTGAGGGCTTTTTGGTCGGTTGATCACCCGGATCTTCGTTGCCCTTACAAGCAACCAACATCGTCAGCATCATTGCCAAAGCCAACAAAAGTGCCAAAATCTTTTTCATGTTGTTCCTCCATGTGTTTTTATTTTTATTTGTCGTAAACAGACAAATAAATTTCTATCATATTATATCATAAAAAAGCCTTTTTCTCAAGAGCATAAAACACACTTTTTGTCATGATTTGGGTACATTTCAGGAAAAAGTATATGTCCCGGCACGGTCGTTTGTTGTAAACGAAGCGCCGGGACAGTGATGTTATTCAAACGGGTTCAGTTAGAGTCGAAAATACCCTCACTCTTGGTAAAAGCTCGACAAAACGAACTCAAGCTCACCCTTCAAGCTTTCCTCATTCTGATCCCACCAAGCATTTGCACTTCCGGCAGTACCGTTGACAAGCGCGCCGAAAATAAACATCGGCATAACGTCTTTGTTAGAGAAGTCAGCACCCGGATCAAACACTTCGTTATAGATCGAGTCAAAGTTCATGTACATATTGTAGTAGATCGTATCGATCATGTAACCCGACTCGGAGTCCTTTACGTAACGCGTCTTGAGCAATCTCTCAAAGTGAGGCTCAATAACGATCTCATGGCTATCGTACGCCATCGACGTCATAACCGCCGCCGACATATCGGGATCCTTTGCGTCAATCGGAATGCACCACAACGCACAGGAGTGCAATTGGGTTCCGTATTCCGTTTGCGCTTCGTTATACTTGGGCGTAGGCAATACACCGTAGCTATCCTGCATATCCGCGTTGGTGAAATCAACAAGCGAATCCAACGTTGCACAAAGGAAGAGCGCCTTGCCGTCTGCAAAATATTGATCGGCAGCCTTGCCAAGAATCTGCGCGCCGCCGGAGTTAACGCCGCTACTGTGGATAACTGTAGAAGGACTTTGGAGCAGCTTGCTCAACTCGCTCCAGACAGACTCAATGTGGTCAGTATTGAACTCAAAGAACGGACGGTCATTTCCGTTGTTTACTACAACGTTGATACGCGCCGCACCGTAAAACGCCTGAAGCATGGTGGATTGGATCAACAAACCGTACTGTCCGCTATCCTTGTTATACGCGTCTTTGGAAAGACGGTACAACTGATCAAACGTCCATTTGCCGTTCGATACCATCGTGTAAAAGGTGGAATAATCCATCCCCATTGACTTGGCAAGGGTTTGATTAAAGAAGACGGCGTGGCACATATCCATGTACTCCATAGAGATGTCGCCTGTTGCCAAAAACAACCGATCGTTTACGGTCAACTCCTTGACAAGCGGTTGGCTCCACCATTCCTGCGACATATCAAGATAGTCAAAATTGTAGAGATTGTAGAACAGACCTTCGCTTGCCAATTCAGGGATACGGTAGGATACACCCGCAACGGCATCCCAAACGTGCTCCTGATATTGAATCTTATTACGCAGGTTGCTGATGGTGTCGTTAACGTTGGTCGAAAGAAGATAATCAATGGAAATTGAAACTCCCAGGCGCTCCTCCGTACTGAACGTACGCTCGCAAAGCTCCTTTGCAAGCGGGGTGGTATCATCCTTGTTGACACCGAGATCCTTGATGGTTCTGGTGGCATTTCGAACCGATACGATAAATTCGGTGTTTTGGTACTTCAGACTTTCGGGAAGGATTTCGGTAATGTCATAGCTTGCTTCGGCATCCGGCTTTTTGTTGTTTGACGGTTGTTGTACCGGGTCTTCACCCGTGTCCTTCCCGCCGCAGGCAACAAATGCCACCAACACCATTGTACAAACCAATAGTATAGCCAACAGTTTTTTGAACATTTTTCATATCCCCCTCATAGATTTACTTCAGGTTATCAATTCCACCTGCTTTGGAGTAATACGCATCATAGGTTTTCATCGTTACCTTGCCGTCTTTCTTGGTAAATCCGAAAATGGTATCGTATTTTGCACGAACGAAATACTGCTGATCTCCCTCTCTGAAGCTATATTTTACGTTCAGATGTCCCGCGGTAAGGTCGCGCGTGACACTGGTACACAGACCGTAAATCGGGCCTGCCTGTTTCAGATATTGCTCGTAGGTATTCAACAACTCGTCATTGATAAAGTGGTGCGCCAGAATCAGAATATCGGTCGTCAAAGACTTCAGGGTATATTTCGGGAACAACCAGTTGTTGGCGCGGAACATATCGCCAAGCTCTAACACGGTCATACCGTTGCCGACGGTGATCAACGAAATCAGAGAGGAGTTGTTGATGTCGTATTTTTTATCGGCATCTCTGTTGGTCTTATAGTCGGCATCGCTCGAGGATTGATTACCCCATTTGCTCCACTTGTCAGTCCAAACCTTCTTGTTAAGCACCCAATAGTCGAGAATGTCCTCTTGCGAGCAGAGAATGCGGAAATTGACGTCGGCAAGGTGAATATCCATACCGGTATGCGCCTTCATGTACATCAGGTTGGGATAATACTGGTTGATCAACGTCATACACGGTTCAAAATCCTTCCAGTTGGTGTTATGCGTTACCGTTTTCGCATCCGGAAGATTGGCGATCATGCGTTGCAGATCGATACGATCGTGATACTGATTGATCAGAGAATAGAACGCCTGGAAGTGATCGCGGTGAGCATGGGTAAGATACCAAGCCGAAATAACCAACTTTTCGCCGTCCTGCAGATTGGATTTCTCGCTCATGAACTTGAAAAGTCCCTGCGCGTACTTGTCGGTAAGGGTACTGACACCGCCGTCAATAAAGATCCACGAGTTATCCGAGCAGTGGATCAGGAAGGTGTTTTCACCCTCGGAGTTGTGGTTGAACATATAAAACGCACTGTTCTCGGACGGCGCCGCAGTGTAGCAGAACTCGGCAAGAGGCGTACTGTTGCGATCCACTACGGTACGCACGATGTTCTCGCTTGCCATGTAGTAGGTATGGATAAAAATACCCAGGCTATCGGTAAATCCACAGTAAATATTATTGTCGATCGTATTGGAATAGAGTGGCGTGTATCCCAGAAATTCGAGGTTTTCAACGTACATTGAAAACTCTTCGGCATTCGTGTCACGGACAAGCGACATATCACTGACGTTGGTATCGTTCAGGTTTGCTCCAACGCCTGCCGAGAAAAGAGTGCTTTCAAGAGTTCCGCCGACGTACGCGGGAATGGGTTGCTTCCATTTCTCACGGGTACAACCGGTATAGTCAATCGTTGCGTTGTCATACATTTTGAGAATCTTCAATCCGCCGTCAACCACGCAGTTGTCCAAAAACTGGGAAACGGCAAGCCAAAGCGCGCCCTCATTGTTTGCATAGAAGGCGGTCTTGTCGTCCTCGGTTATAACAACGGCGGTTTCGTCGGTTACCTTATCCTTTGCGGATTCGGTCAATGCAACGTCGGCCTCGCCAATGTAAAAATGAACTCTGCCGTCCTTCTGCTCGTATGTATATTGATAATCGTTAACGATAGAAACTTCAATTTTGGTGTTTGCAGACAGATTGGTTTTGATTCCGTTACAAATTTCAACTACAGATTTGGGGGCTACCGAACTTTTAACGAGAACCACCTCGGTGATTTCGGGACCGTCAGAAACTTCGGGATTCTTTGAAGGCTTGTTGCCGTCGGTGGGTTCCGGCTCATTTCCGCCACAGGCGGCAAAAGAACCGATCATCAAAGTGCTTACCAAAAACAGGGCAAGCAAACGCATCATAAATTTCAATTTCATTGGAGTCAAGCTCCTTTCGCAGATTAAAAAATTGTTTGAAAGAGGGCTGACACCCTCCGGTTAAGTTAGATGTCAGCCCATTGATTTTTAATGATTAGCGGTCTTCTTTTCTCTTGCGAACCGTTACTGCAGGAACTGCGAGTACGGAGAGGAGAACGAAGAGTCCACCGGAGATGCTACCCTTGCATCCCTTCTTCTTCTTGCCTACGGTTGCGCCACATACGCACTTACCGTCATCACCTGCGGTGCAATCCTCGGTAACAACGTTACCACAGTCTGCACATGCCTTTTCGTGCTTGCCGCCTTCGATAGCGGTTGCATCGCCGTAGGTGTGAGCAGTCTTGTTTTCGTAGTTACAGTTGCTGCACTTTTCAGAGTGAGTGCCGTCACCGTTGTCTACCTTGGTGAGCTTGTGAGGTTGAGCGTTGCTCTTAGCTGCACAAACGGTACATACCTTGGAGTGAGTGCCGTCACCGTTGTCGGTAGCCTCGGTCCACTTGTGCTGGTCGGTCTTACCTACGGTACAACCGGGGAATTCGCACTGTTGTCTGTGAGAACCGGTGGTAGCGTTAACCCAAGTATCGCCGTATACGTGCTCATGGTATCTGATCTCGTACATGGTGTCGTTGTCACCCTTAGCAAACTCATAACCGTCAG
>JAZRGI010000161.1:0-2221 GCA_045644105.1 Eubacteriales bacterium
TACCTTCGGCGGTTTCATCGGCGGCGGTAACGATACCCCCGACGTAGATCTGTCCGTGCAAATTGAAGAAGCCGTTAACAACGCAAAAACCACGTGGGAGCAACTCTTGGAGAAGGGCGTTAGCATGACCGTCATCCAAAAGTACGAGACCCAATATCTGACCATTCTTGACGCTATGAACAACGCCGACAGTATTGAAACACTTGAGAAATGCCGCAACCAGTTTGATAGCCTGATTCAGAGAATCATGAAGACGGTAGAGGGCGGCACCACTCCCGAAGCTTGCGCGCACGCAAACGTCTACACGAAAGAAGTGTCCGCAACCTGCACCGAGAGCGGATACAAGGAAGAGATCTGCGGCGATTGTAATGAAGTGCTTTACAGTGAGTATTGGGAACCGATGGGGCATTCCTTTGATGCATACGGTACCTGCAATATTTGCGGATACTCCGAGGGCGGATACGAAAAGCCCGAAGCGTGCAAGCATGACAACCGGTTCTCTGACGGAATTGGTGCAACCTGTACCCAGGACGGCTATTTGAGAGAAATCTGTAACGATTGCGGTCTTGTCATTTCCGAGTCTTACATTCCGGCAACCAACCATGTATGGGACGCAAGCGGTATTTGCATGAATTGCGGAATCTTTGAGGGTGATTCCAACGATGCTCCCGATGAGGATCTTTCCAAGCAAATTGAGGAAGCCGTTAACTACGCAAAAAATACGTGGAACCAACTGTTGGAGAAGGGCGTCAGTATGACTACCATGACGGTGTACGAAGCCCAATATCTGACCATTCTTGACACTATGAACAACGCCGACAGTATTGACACGCTTGAGAGCAGCGTCAAACAGTTTGACGAGATGATTAACAAAATCATGTCGAAAATCTAATTCAAGGAACCTGTTTTCGGTAAAAACAAAAATCTTCATGTGTGATCGCAAAAAAATTCACGCATGATCAAAAAAAAGAGGCATCGGAATTTTTCCGATGCCTCAATTTTACGTATACAGACAAAAGATTGTAAATCTTGAAATTGCAAAAGCTTGTTAGCCGCTTTTCTCTTGCAAGAAGTAGGCGCAAGAGAAAAGCTAACAAAAGAAAAGCGCCGAATAAGGAGTTTCGTCCTCTGCGGAGGACGAGGAGGCTTTCGCAGCCTCCACCGCGCAAGCTTTTGAAAAAGCTTGACCAAAACTTTCACCAAAGCGACGAAGGTCGTTCGTTTAGTCTATAGTCTACAAAAAAACGAGGCATCGGAATTTTTCCGATGCCTTAGCTTTTTATAGTGTGTTAGGTCGCAAGGTGCTTATCAGGCGTCCTTGTGCGCGTATTTTTCCAGATACTCTTCATAGGAGCCGGAGAAATCAACAATGCCGCCGTCGGGCTTGATTTCAATAATGCGATTTGCTACCGTGTTGACAAGCTCGTAGTCGTGCGAGGTGAAAATGACGTTGCCCTTAAAGGACGCAAGTCCGTTGTTCACCGCACTGATCGACTCAAGGTCGAGATGGTCGGTGGGTTGATCAAGGAGCAGGAAGTTGGATCCGTACAACATCATGCGGGCAAACATACAACGCACCTTTTCGCCACCCGAAAGCACGTTGACCGGCTTGAATACACTGTCGTTGGAGAAGAGCATTCTGCCGAGAAATCCGCGCAGATAGGTTTCGGTAGTTTCTTTTGCATATTGCGCCAACCAATCGATGATGCTCAACGTGCAATCGTTAAAATAGGCGGTGTTATCGTGGGGGAAGTAGGATTTGGAAATGCTTACGCCCCACTTAAAGTCACCGCCGTCGGGGATGTCTTCTTCCATCAGTATGCGGAACAGAGCGGTGATCGCCATTTCGTTGCCAAGCAGTGCGATCTTGTCTTCCTTGCCCACGGTAAAGGAAAGGTTTTTAAACAGGGGCGTGCCGTCCGATGCGTTTTTGGAGAGTTCACGAACAAACAAAATGTCCTTGCCGGCAATGCGATCCATGTCAAAGCCGATGAAGGGATAACGGCGACTGGAGGCGGGAAGCTCTTCGATCGAGAGCTTATCAAGCAGTTTGCGACGCGAGGTTGCCTGACGTGATTTGGATTTGTTTGCCGAGAAGCGGGCAATAAATGCCTGCAGTTCACGGATTTTTTCTTCGGCTCTCTTGTTCTGTTGCTTGATCATGCGTTGGATCAATTGGCTCGATTCGTACCAGAATTCGTAGTTACCAACGTACATCTTG
>JAZRGI010000162.1:0-4289 GCA_045644105.1 Eubacteriales bacterium
CGAGGCGCGCTACAACTCCCGCAATTCTATCGGAGCCGAAGAGGCGCATCAGATCATCCTCGAATGAGAGGAAGAATCTTGACTCACCGGGGTCTCCCTGACGTCCCGAACGACCTCTGAGCTGGTTGTCGATGCGTCGGCTCTCGTGTCGCTCGGTACCGAGAATAAACAAGCCGCCCGCCTCGCACACCTTTTTTGCTTCGGGTGCGATCTGTTCCTTGTATTTTTCAACCAATTCACAGAAGATACGGCGAACCTCCAGAATCTCTTCGTTGTCGGTTTCCGCCACTCCGGTACAAACGGCAATCAGTTCCTCGGAAATGCCCTTGGAGCGCATTTCCGCCTTTGCCATGAATTCGGGGTTACCGCCAAGCAGAATGTCGGTTCCGCGTCCCGCCATATTGGTGGAAATGGTAACGGCACCGGGTTTACCCGCCTGCGCAACGATCTCTGCTTCTTTTGCATGGTACTTTGCGTTCAAGACCGTATGCGGAACGCCCGCGCGCTTCAGACGAGCCGAAAGCGCCTCGGATTTATCGATGGAAACCGTACCGACAAGCACCGGTTGTCCTTTTTGATAGCAAGCCTTGATCTGCTCTACAATGGCACGGTATTTACCCTCCATGGTGGAGTAGACCGCATCGTTGTGATCCTTACGGATCATCGGCTTGTTGGTTGGAATTTCGACAACGTCAAGCGCATAGATCTCGCGGAACTCATCCTCCTCGGTCAATGCCGTACCCGTCATACCCGAAAGCTTGCGATACATACGGAAATAGTTTTGGAAGGTGATGGTGGCAAGCGTCTTGTTTTCCTTTTGTACCTGCACACCCTCTTTTGCCTCGATTGCCTGATGCAAACCGTCGGAATAACGTCTGCCGGGCATCAAACGTCCCGTGAAGGAATCGACGATCATAACGCCGTTTTCATTGACAACATAGTCAACGTCGCGGTGCATACAACCGTGCGCACGGATTGCTTGATTGACGTGATGCGCGATCTGCGCGTTTTCCATATCGGTAAAGTTTTCAAGCTCAAAGAATTCTTCGGCTTTCTTTGCGCCCTTCGGTGTCAGAATTGCGTTGTTTGCCTTTTCGTCGACAATATAGTCGGCGTTCACGTCGTCGTAGCTCTCCTTATGATCCATCTCCTTGACGACAAGCTTGCGCATGGTGCGCACCAAACGCTCGGCACGGTCGTACAGATCGGTTGCCGTATCCCCCGCACCCGAAATGATCAGAGGGGTACGTGCCTCGTCAATGAGGATCGAGTCCACCTCGTCAACGATGGCAAACACGTGACCTCTTTGCACCATTTGTTGCTTGTAGATGACCATGTTGTCACGCAAATAGTCAAAGCCGAACTCATTGTTGGTACCGTAGGTAATGTCGGCATTGTAGGCGGCGTGCTTCTCCTCGGAGGACTGTCCGTGAACAACAAGGCCTGTCTTAAGTCCCATGAATTCGTATACTCGTCCCATTTCCTCGGCGCCTACGCGTGCAAGGTAATCGTTAACCGTAACGATATGAACGCCCTCGCCTTTGAGCGCGTTGAGGTATGCGGGCAGGGTTGCCACCAGAGTCTTACCCTCACCGGTCTTCATTTCGGCAATTCGTCCCTGGTGCAGAACGATACCGCCGAGAATCTGTACGCGGAAGGGGCGCTTGCCAAGGACACGGTCTGCCGCTTCTCTGACGGCGGCAAAAGCATCGGGAAGAATATCGTCAAGTGTTTCTCCCGCGGCAAGACGCTCTTTGAGCGCGGCAGTAACCGCCTGCAGCTCGCTCTGACTCATCGCCGCATAGCGATCTGCCAATGCGTCAACCGCGTCGGCAATGACGTTCAGTTTTTTTAGTTGACGTTGGCTATAGGTTCCAAAAATTTTCGTAGACAAAGACATTCTCAATATATCCTTTCGGTCATAGTTGGAATTATTATATCATAAAAAAATATAAATTTGTATTATATTTTGTAAATTTTAATGCTTTCTTTTAAAATTCTCTTGAATAATTGCAAAAAATATGCTATCATGTATTCAAAACAAGCACAAAACCGAAAGGGATACAAAAAATGGCATCCATCAACATTGTTCTGCACGAGCCGGAAATTCCGCAAAACACCGGAAACATCGCGCGCACCTGCGCCGCAACCGGTGCCGCACTTCACCTGATCCGTCCGCTCGGATTCACCATCGACGATCGCAAGCTCAAGCGAGCAGGGCTTGACTATTGGCATCATCTTGATATCACCTATTATGACGGGCTTGACGATTTTTATAAAAAAAATCCCGATGCCGCCGTCTATTACTTTACCACCAAGGCAAAGCACGTTTACACCGAGATCAACTATCCCAATCGCGTTTTCGTCATGTTCGGCAAGGAAACCAAAGGTCTTCCCGAAGATCTTTTGTATCAAAACCCCGACACCTGCGTCCGTCTTCCAATGCGTGACGGGTTGCGCTCGCTCAATCTTTCCAACACGGTTGCCGTTGCCGTTTACGAGATCTTAAGACAAAACAACTTTGAAGCCTTGAAAACCGCGGGAGAGTTGACTACCCTTTCCTGGAACGATTGAAAGGATGCAAACAATGAACAACCAAGAACGCATTCTCGTTGCGATGAGCGGCGGTGTTGACAGCAGTGTTGCCGCACATCTGCTTTTGCAACAGGGATACGATTGCGCGGGGGCTACCATGCGGATGTTTTCCGCCGAAGAGATCGGGATCGGTAATCACGAAGCAACCGCCATCAACGAGTGGTCGGATGCCGAAACGATCGCAAAAAAACTGAACATCGACTTTTCGGTGATCGACGGAACCGATGCTTTTCGACACTGCGTAATCGATTATTTTATCCAAACCTATCTGATGGGTGGCACACCGAACCCCTGTGTCGAGTGCAACCGACATCTGAAATTCGGCAAGCTTCTTGAATATGCCAAAGCCAACGGATTCCATAAAATTGCTACCGGACACTACGCGCGTATCAAAAAAGATGCCAACGGTCGCTTTCTGATCTCCTCTGCCACCGATCCTTCCAAAGACCAGACCTACGTTCTCTGGCAGCTCTCGCAGGAGCAACTTGCGCATACGATAATGCCGCTTGGGGAGTATCGGAAGGAAGAAATCCGCGAAATTGCCGAGAAAAACGGCTTTTGTAACGCACGGCGACGTGACAGTCAGGACGTTTGTTTCATTCCCGACGGTGACTACGTCGGCTTCATTCAACGATTGACCAATGCAAGTTTTCCCGTCGGTGATTTCATCGATTTGAACGGCAACCGTCTTGGATCGCATCAGGGTGCCATCCGCTATACCATCGGTCAACGCAAAGGTCTTGGCATCGCCTTTGGAAAACCGACCTACGTTTGCAAAAAATGTATACAGACCAACACCGTGACGCTTGGTGATAACGAGGATCTCTTTTCTCATGAACTGATAGCGCACAACATCAACCTGATGGCAACAGATCGCTTCGATGCCCCCGTCCGCCTTTTGGCAAAGGTTCGTTACAATGCAAAGCCCGCAATCGCAACGGTGGAGCAGATCGATTCCGATGCCATCCGTGTCCTGTTTGACGAGCCGCAACGTGCGATCTGTCCCGGACAATCGGTGGTGCTATACGATGGAAACGACCTTGTCGGCGGCGGCATCATCGACTGAACAACGATAAAAAAGAAAGAGAGGCTCCCTCTATGAAAATCAAACTTTTCGCACTGCTTCTTGCCGTGACCATGCTCCTCGCTCTCCCCTCCTGCGGCAAAAATAACTCCCCTGCCTCCCTTTATGCCAACGCATTGAAATCGATTGAAGATGCGGGCGGCATGGATGCCAACGTCTGCGCAAAGATCTCGGCGGAATATGCCGGCGAAACAATTGACGAAGACATCGATATGACCGTCAAATACAACGGCGAATCCATGTACCTTCTGATGGAAAAATCGGAAGTCACCTACGTTGACGGCACACTCTATGTAAAACAAGGCAAAAACAAGTTCAAACAGACAATCTCGGCAGAAGAATTCCAATCCGAATACGGTTCCGCATTTGCAAGCCTTGATTTCCCTGCTCTTTCCGAAGAAGTGTTTGCGGACGTTGTTCTGATCGATGACGGTGAGCACCGTGCCTTCACGGTAAAGCTTGACCCTTCAAGTATGCAATCCTACGCAAACAAGATCATGAGCGGCTTGCTTGGTACCGATGAATCCACCAACAAAAACAAAACGACCCGCATCTCATCGATAGTTCTCACCCCCACCTTTGACAAACACGACCACATAACAAGTATCGT
>JAZRGI010000163.1:0-3738 GCA_045644105.1 Eubacteriales bacterium
GGCATCAAGGCCCTTGGATACGGTGGAGCTGTAAACGTAGTTGATAGCCGATGCCTGATCGACAACAACGGTGGTACTGTAGTTGGGAGTTACCTTAATAATTTGGGACTTGATGTCCTTGTTGTTTGCGTCCTTTGCGTACTCAAGCTTCACAAAGCCTTCGTAATACATAAAGGAAAGAACGTCATAATTCAGGCCCTGTTCGGTGCAAGCCTTCTCGAATGCCGACTTGTAGGGCTCTTCAAGGTAAGCTTCCTTAGCACTGACGTAGTCGGTTCCAAGCTCCTCGAGGAAGAGCTGGAGCGTCAGGTTGTAGTCGTCAAGCAACTGTTGGTTGGTAACACTGTCCTTGTTGTTGGAGATTGCAGATTTGTAACCGTCGGTCAACTTGTGAGCGGCGATTGCGTTCTTCATCTGTGCCTCGGTTACTTCGGAGGTGTTGTTTGCGGTCTTGTAGGCGTTGTAAACGTTGATAAGCTCCTTGATACGGTTGCTTGCCATGGTGTTGGCGTTGGAGGTGATATTGTCACCGGTCTTATCATCGTCGGCACCGTTCTTCTGGGTTCTGTACGCCGTCAGACCGACGATATCGGTGGAGTACATGGTGGAAGAACCGGTGTAAACGGGATCGAGGTAAACGTAGAGGTTGAAGAGAACGTCGTTCATGGTCAGGGGCTTACCGTCGGAGAAGGTAATGCCGTTCTTCAGAACGAAGGTGTAGGTGGTGAGGTCGCTTTGTTCGTCGTAGGTGCTGATGTAGTCCTTTACGACAACGGCTTCGCTATCACCGAAAGCAACGGTAACTTCACCGTTCTCGTATCCGGTGGTCAGCATACCGATCTGCGTCATACCAACGATGGTACCGTCTGCAGCGGTAGTGGAGTAGAAGGGGTTGAACAGACCGTCAAGCTCGTCGGTCATCAGAACGAGCGCGTCGGGCTTTGCCGTGGTGTTACCGTTCATGCAACTGGTGCAGCTTGAAAGGGAAACCAGAGTTCCCAAAAACATAGCAACACAGAGCAGAACAGAAACAAGTCTTCTTGAGAGTTTCATTGTTTGTTCCTCCTTAAATTAGGTTTGTATTTGATAATTTCAAGACAATGTGATCATTCCGTTAGCATCTGTGGCAATCGGAGTTTCGGTGGTTCCGTCTACCTTGAAGCACTGGATATTGGTTCGGTCGATATCCGAACTGCCGATTCCGCAAACAAGACCGATGTTGTAGTCCGTCAACGTTGCGTAAGCATTGATCAGGAGTTTTCCGCTAACCGTAACGTTTTCAAGCGTTGCGCCCTCGTAAACGATACCGGCAAACAATCCGAAGGATGCCTCCGGAGCGCGGGTACCTGCTTCGATCTGATAGGATACGTTTTCAAAAACGACGTCCTTGATAATGGCGGTTTCACCGATGGCACCGAAAAGTCCGCCAAATTCCTGACGGTCGCTTGCGGACGCGCCTTGAATCGACTTGACGTTGGAAATCTTAAATCCGTTTCCGATGATGGTTCCGGTGAAGACACCTTCTGTCAGATTGGGCTTCCATACCTGATTGGAGAAGTCGAGATCTGCGCAGAGGATGTAGTTGCCGTTGAGCTTACTGTTTGCATAGAATTGCTTTGCGTTGTAGATGCGGAACCACTCGCCTTCCATCCAGGTCGTGTAGATCTTGACGGTTCCCGAGTGTTGCAGAATGCCTTTTTCCTCATCGAAGTTTCCGTAAAGCGTGTCGGTCAGCTCTTGGGACATTTCCTCGTCAAGATATGCCTTATCAAAGGTCATTCCGCTGCGCGTGGGGAAGTTGTTCATATCGAGCTTTCCGGTCTTTTCGTTCCACGTAGGAAGCGAGAGATTGATCGCAAGGTGGGGATTACCAACCTGCTCAAATTGTTGTGTTTCGGGGTTCTGTGCGTAAAATTCGTAGTTGATGTAGGGGATCCATGCCGCGTAAAGCGTCATAACGTTGTTCTCGGAGCTTGTTGCCGTGTTAGGATCAATCGTCAAACGGTCATTCTTGAAATCCCAACGGTCTGCGTAGACGTAGCCCTGCGGATTACCGGAAACCGAACAAAGATTTCCAAAGTCATCCAAAGCCTGACCTTGCTCGTTGACGCGAAGCTCGCGGGTGCGATACCAGCCGGCAAGGAAGTATTGGTGACGCGAAATTTCGAACGCGTTTTCCTTGCGTCTTGCATCATCGGGAGCAATCAGGGCAACCTCGGTATCCGCGGAGTTGAATACGTCTACCACGAAAACGTCGTTTGTGCCTGCAAATACACCGCCGTTGGCGTCGTAACGCACACTGACGGTATATCCCTTATCGTCAAGCGTTTGGTAGGGTGTATCCCATTTCGCGCACGCGGTGAAGAGTGTCACCGCGGCGCAAATGAGGGCTGCCGAGCATATGATTTTCAGTTTTCTTTTCATTTGAAATCCTTCTTTGAAAGCTTGTGCTCTCTCCGGTTGGATGCCGGCTTTCCTTTCTGTTGATTTTGAAGAATTTGCTCCACTTTGCTCATCAATTGCAGCTCCGCGCTATTGCGGGAGAAGGTGTTGGGGGCGGAGGGAGCGGTTTTCATCATTCGCTTCTGTTGACGGATGGCACGAGCCGCCGCCTTTTTGCTCTTCTTTGCCTTTGCCGCAAAGGAGAAGGTTGCAACCGTCATGATCAGGAAGGCTACACCGAGAGCCATGATGATGATCTGCTCGGTGGTGAAGTTCCACTTGGTCTTTTCTTCGTCAACGGGCGTGTCGGGGTCTTCGGGTTGAGGCTGTTGCAGATACTCAAGGTCTGCGATCTGTTGCTCTGCCTGTGTCAGTTTGAGGTAGTTGGTAACCAGAGCGCGTTGCTCGAGCGAGGCAATGAGGTCGTAGGCTGCGCGTGCGGCAAGAACCGCCTCTTTGTGCGCAAGCGTCAACTTGGCGGGAAGTGCGTTGATGGCATCGATAGCAGCCTGCGTGGTTGCATCTGCCGCTGCCGCGCCGTTTACAACGGTATCAAAGTACTGTGCGAAGATGAAGGAATCGTAGTTTTGACCGTTGGTAGGCTTCACCATTACCACGGTGTTTTCGATGTGACCGATGTAGTCTACAAAGTTTGCACCGTAGTAGACGTTGGAGGGTGATCCGAGAACGTTCCAGATGAAGTAGGGAACGATGCCAAGACCGGTAAGCTTAACGTCGTTTCCGTGAATATCTTCGTACTCGATATTGCCGGTTCCGGGGAAGTTGGTCAACGCGTAGTAGTAGGAAGAATCGTACTCTTCCTCAAGGATGGGTGCCTTGTAGCCGGTAAAGGTTACAAGAACGAGGTTGTTACAGTTGTAGAATGCCTTGTGGCCGATGGCAGCAAGAGAGGTGGGAAGAACCACTGCCTCAACATTGCTTCCTTCAAAGGCTCTCGCACTGATGCGGACGGTTCCGTCGGCTACGGTAACACGCTTTGCGGTGTTGCTGTAGCAGATCAGTTCAAGACCGTTGGGAACGACGCGGTAGATCGATCCGTTGATGATGCGGATGTTCTCGTTGATCTCAAAGGTATCAACCGTTGTCGTGTAGTCCTTGCCGTTGAAGCTTTCGGTCACGGTAGAGGTGAAGGGTGCGATGACACACATTGCGAAGGGGTTGTCGCCGATGTCGATCAGATCAGATCCGAGCACAACGGTGAAGTTGGTCAACTCTTCCTTAATAAATGCGTGGTCGCCGACGTACTCTGCGGAAGTGAGGTCTGCCTCGGTAAGT
>JAZRGI010000164.1:0-3758 GCA_045644105.1 Eubacteriales bacterium
AATAATCCAACAAGTTGGGATGCTCGGATCCACCCTGATATTCCTCACAGTAGACCTTGAGGTTGTTGGTACCAACCGTTACCTCAAACACCTTGCCACTGTCATCACGGAGCATGAAAGTGCTGGAAGAGTTGATCGAGGCAACCTTTTCCCAAACGTAGGTATCGCTGCCGTCCGAACTCTTAACTTCCTTCCAATAGGTCATGCGGTAATAATCCCGATAGCTCTTTCCGTCGCTCGAGGCGTAAAGTCCGACAACACTGTAATCGTTTCCGTCGGGATCCTGATAAACCAGGGCGTAGGACTTTTGAGGAGAAAGTACGTTTCCGAGGTCATAAGTGACGTTTTTTTCCGTGCCGTCGCTCTGATAACTGATCTCCAACTTGCTATAGCCGTCACGGTCAACCGTGATCAGATATTTTTCGTAAGGCTCATAGGTAACGCGTCCCGTCTTCTGATCGACGATTTTGATCCGCAGATCACCCTCACTGAAGTGGAAGAGCTTTACCGTGAATTTCCGTCCGCTCTGGTCGATATACAACTTCGTGCCGTTCTCACCGTCCACGATCTTACCGGTGGAGAGATCGACCTGCGCGATGGTTCCGTCCGCCTTTTCATAGTAAGCATAGGAGTAGGTATTGTCGAGCTTGAAGGAATAGGTCTTGCCGTCGATCTCCAACTTGAAATCGGTTGCACTGCCGATACTGTATTGGAAGAAATACTGATCGTACCAATCGCAACGGTCCCACTCTAAAAAGGAGAGATAGTATTGATCAACCTCTACGATCATATCGCTCCACATTGAGGCGATATAGTAGGTTCCTTGCTCTGTCTTTGGACTGATGAACATCGGATTGGAAACGTAACCGTTGATATTGTTGCTTTCGTCACTCGTGGGAACGTCAACAAACACAACGTGAACACCGTCCTTGTCAAAGTTGTACTTTGACCAATCCACGTCGTCAAGACCAAGCTCGCGGCAGGCAATAAATTGCATATCGTAAAACGATCCCAAAACCGCAGACGCGTTGTCGGTGTTAATCTGATATCCCTTCATCAATTCGGTATAGCTGATATAAGGTTTCGATTGATAAAGCGAATTCATACGGCTCTCCAGATCCTGGTAGGTGAAGGCGACAATCTCTTCGGTAGAGGTCTTGAAATCCTTCATAAAGCCCTCAAGAGCCTTCTCACGCTCCTCTCCCTGGAGATCGTGCAAAGACTTCAGTTTTTCAACGAACTCGTTTGCAAAATTGCCGTTGTATTTTGCAAGCAAAAAATCCTGCACCATCAGATAGGTTGCCGTCTTCATGGGATAGACGACCATCGGCGTTACCAGCGCCTCGATCGGTTGAAGGACCGTGGTCTGAATCTCCGAGCTGACGATATAGACCGCCTCGCGGCCAACCAACTGCACATAGTAGCCCGCGCCCGAAAGAATCGGATCGCCTACCTTAACCGTATACTGCACGTCACTTGCCGAGCAGGTGCCATCCGAAGCATAGTTTGCCTGAACGATGGTGTAGGTGACCGGCGTGTAGACACGATTGTCGCTCTCATCATAAAGATCCGCAAGACCGTACGCCGAGTAATCTATACTTCCATCCGGCAGACGGGGCGCGACGTAATCGGGCGAAAGATCAAGCTTCTGCATGGTGATAGTATAACCGCAGCTAACGCAAAGACTTGCAAACAAGGTCTGATCGTAACTGATGCCCGCATTTTCAAAGCCCTCGATCCACACCTTGCCCTTACTGTCGCGGTAGAATTTATATTTTTCGCTACCGTCGGTATCGGTTACAGAGATCGAAAAGGTATTGGTCTGGGAGATCTGCGGAAACATCATGATACGGTCGCTATATCCAAGCAACTCGCCTTCACCGTAGTCAACCACCGCATAAAGTGACCACTCACCGTTCTCCGCATTGATCTGATACTGATTTCCGCTTTTGGCGGCAATATAAAAGCCGTCGGAGTTCATCTCCATGCGGTTTCCTTTTTTATCGTACAGACCGTAGCTTCCGTTCTTCTTTTTGACATAGTAACGATCGGTGTATTCAACACCGTCCTTCACGTAAACGTCCTGCAACGGATAGATGGTTACCACGCGGTTGACCACCAACAAAGTGATGATCAAAAGAAGACTGATTGCTGAAAGCACGGCAATGGCAAGCTTTTGTTTGCGAAGCATGGAGCGATTTTTCGGGCCACCCGTCTTTACCCAATGGGCAACCAAAGAGATGTCCTCCTCGGATTGCAATACGGTATCGCCCGTTACGTATGTTCCGTCGGACAGATACCAACCGTCAAACTCGTAGCCCGATCTCTTGGGAACGGGAAGCATGCCGAGGGGTTCTCCGCAAACCGCTTCTCTGCTCTCCACCACGTCTTTTTTCGATTGTCCGTAAAATATGACGTTTACAACTTTTTTCTCAATTTTCATCGATTTGGTTCAATTTTCCTTTCTCACGGAAATCATCCGCGAACTCTTCTTCTGATCAGAATGATGAGTCCGGCACTGCCAAGACCGATCGCGGGCAGTACCACCAGCACTACCGTGACCGCAACGTTTGCCTGCGGGGTGTAATAATCCTCGTTCATCAGAACCTCATGGAAGGGCTTCTGAACGATACCGCTTCCCTCGATCTCGCGTCCGATGATGCGAAGTGTCCCCAGAAGAACGTCGGTATTACCGTAGGCATTGGTAGAAAGCACCGCGTTGCTCGCAAATTCGGTAGAGCCGACCGCGCAAACGTAGGAATTATCGTATACACTGGTATATCCCTGTCCCTCACTGACCGAGCGCAAATGACGTGTGATCGTCATCAAACGGTAATTTGCCGCAGTGTCTACCACGAGGTCGTTTCCGTTGCCGTCAACCAAACGCTCGCCGTTTTCCTTCGCATAAGCATAGGCGGCGTTTCCGGTACGGAATACGTCGTACAGAGCGCGCGTTTTGTTGTTTCTGAAGTAACGCGCAAAGGTATACGCGCCGCTGCCCGTTTCTTCATCGGCAAGCACGTAGGTCTGTTGATAAGAAGGTGAGTACGCAATCGCCAATGCGTTTCCGAATACAACTTTGGGAGAAGCGCCAACCTCTCTCATATCCTCTGTCAACTGTGCGCCAACACCCTCCGACTCATACTGACCGATCATGGTCACACCAATGCCGTCAAGACTGTTCATAGGATCGACGACCTGGTAGGTTGCATCGGCTTCGCGACTGAACACGATTCCCCACTCCTCCAGATATCCTTCCAGATTGCGGAGCTTGGGTGTGTCGGCATCGGCAAAGATCATAAAGGAATATGCCTTATCCAGAAAAGCATCCAACTTTTTCAACTCGGAAACCGTTCCGCCGTAAAAATCGGTCAGAAAATCGGTTTGAGGATCAAAGGTAATGATCAAGCGACAATTTGCGGGGATATCCTCTTTTTCAAGATCCAGAAATACCGTTTTATAGCCGGCGCTATCCAAAACGTTTAAAAACTCACTGTACTCGGCACGGCCATCCTCGGTGGCAAATGCTTCACCGTGGTTGACGGTAAGCGCGCAAATCGGAGATTCGGCACGGGTAACCGCCGTAATGCCCTTTATAAAATTCTTCTCGCCGCTATACGCCCACGGCTCCGACTCATCATCGGTATCGTAGGTGAAGAAGGCTCTGTAAGAATAGACGCGAAATTCGGTGCCGCTTGCAACAATGACGTTGGATTGTTGAATGGAAGAATAGGAGTTGGTACGGAACTCGTCTACGG
>JAZRGI010000165.1:0-1703 GCA_045644105.1 Eubacteriales bacterium
TGCGCCGGTATCCAACAGGAGCACCGGATTCTGACACGGCAGAATGGTGGCGATTCCCGCGCGTTGGATTCCCTTGACCTTACGTACGATCAGGGTTGCTCCCGTAAAGAGCGCACCCGTATTTCCCGTACTGACAAAAGCATCGCCCTTGCCCTCGGCAAGCATCTTCAATCCCACCGACATCGACGAATCGCCCTTTGCGCGCGTGACACACATCGGGTTATCCTCCATGGTGATGACGGTTTCGGTATGTACGATCTCAAAGCGGGAAAGGTCTGCACCCTCCTCTTTTGCGATGACTTCGATGTCGTCGCGATTTCCGACAAGCGTAAACTCTACGTTTTTAAGCTCGCCTGCCGCCGCAATGGCTCCCTTTACCGTTTCGCGGGGGGCATTGTCACCGCCCATAACGTCAACTATAATTCTCATAATCATCCGCGACGGAACACGCCGCTCCTTTTCATTCTTTATTTTCGGTTGCCGCGATCTCGTCGATCATGGCAAGCGCGCGCTCGGCGATCTTTTCGTTCTTTGCCGCCTTACCGCCCTTGACTCGATATCCAAGCGGCTCGACGATGCCGAAATTGGCATTCATCGGCGCAAAGGCTCCCGTACCGCCCCGACTGACGTAAGCCGCCATTGCGCCGAGGACAGTCTGCTCGGAAAAGATCAGTTCGCTCTCGCCCTTTGCAAGACGCGCGGCGTTGATACCCGCCACAAGTCCGCTTCCCGCCGACTCGACGTAGCCCTCGACGCCCGTCATCTGTCCCGCAAAAAAGAGGTTCGGACGCGTGCGCATCGAGTAGATGGGTGTCAACACGTCGGGAGAATTGAGATAAGTGTTGCGGTGCATGACACCGTAACGCAAAAACTCTGCGTTCTCAAGTCCCGGGATCATACGGAATACCCTTCTCTGTTCCGGGAAGGTAAGGTGTGTCTGGAAACCGACCAGATTGAACATGGTTGCCGCGACGTTCTCCTTACGGAGCTGTACCACGGCATACGCCTCCTTGCCAACGCGGGGATCGATGAGTCCGACCGGCTTTAAGGGACCAAAGCGGAGCGTATCGTATCCGCGGCGCGCCATGACCTCCACGGGCATACAACCCTCGAAGACCTTGAGCGACTTCTGACTTTCCTGATCGAATTCCTTCAGCTCCGCCTCTTCTGCCGAGATCAGTGCCTCGAGGAAGGCATCGTACTGTTCTTTGTCCATCGGACAGTTGATATAATCGGCATCCCCCTTATCGTAGCGCGATGCGAAATATGCAACGTCCATATTGATGCTTGCAAAATCCACGATGGGCGCCGCCGCATCAAAGAAATGCAATCCGTTGCATCCCAAGGTATTGGCAATATAATCCGCCATCGGATCGGAGGTCAGGGGACCTGTCGCGATCACGGTAACGCAATCCGACGAAACTTCACTGACCTCTTGTTCGATCAGTTCGATATTGGGGTGTGTTTTGATCTTCTCGGTGATATACGCCGAAAAGAGGGTGCGATCCACCGCAAGCGCCGAGCCTGCGGGAACGCGTGTAGCATCCGCCGCCTCCATCACGAGAGAGCCGAGTCTGCGCATCTCCTCCTTGAGAAGTCCGACGGCGTTGGCGGTACTGTCCGAGCGCAACGAGTTGGAGCAAACCAACTCGGCAAGCGTAGGGGCATGATGCGCGGGGAAGTCGGAGGCCAAGCGGTCTTAG
>JAZRGI010000166.1:0-2856 GCA_045644105.1 Eubacteriales bacterium
TGGTATCGCACGGCATCGGCAACCGTCAACAGTTTGCTTGGTACGCGGAGCAGTTACGGCGGATCGACGATCACACAACAGTTGGTCAAGAATCTGACGGGAAAGTCGGAGATCTCGGCAAAAAGAAAACTGCAGGAGATCCTGTACGCACTTGAGCTTGAGCGTGCGCTTGACAAAACCGAGATCATGGAGCTCTATCTCAACGTGATCCACTTTTCCGATCAGTGCGATGGGATCGCGGAGGCGGCACGGCATTATTTTTCCAAAGAAGCCGAGGAACTTACACTTGCCGAATCGGCGTGTATCGCCGCCATTACCAACCGTCCGTCTTATTATAACCCGATCCGATATCCGGAAAACAATATCGAACGGAGAAACCTCATTCTTTCCGAAATGTATCATCAGGGATATATCGAAAAAACCGAATATGAGGAGGCAATCGCGTCACCGCTCGGCATTCGGAGTGAGGAGCAGGAAGATGGCGGCGGAATCAATTCGTGGTACGTTGATATGGTGATCGAGGATGTGATCAACGGTCTGATCGATGAATACAACGTTTCAAGAAGTGTCGCGTCACAGCTCGTTTATTCGGGCGGGCTTCGGATCGATATCGCAATGGACGAGGAGATTCAAAAAACGGTAGAGGAATATTATCGGTCGTCTGTCAATATGCCGCAAAACAAAAACGGCGTATCTGCACAATCGGCGCTCATCGTCATCGACGTACAAACCGGCGATATTCTCGGTGTTGCGGGTGCGGTCGGCGCCAAAAAAGGGAACCGCATCCAAAATTTTGCTACGCAAACACAACGGCCTCCGGGATCTGTCATCAAGCCGATCAGTGTCTACGCGCCGGCACTTGAGCAAGGCATCATCAATTGGGCAAGCGTTTATGATGACGTGCCGGTGAATTTTGGAAAAGACGACGCGACGCCGTGGCCGAAAAACGCGACGGGTGTTTACCGAGGTCTTACCAACGTTGCCTATGCAGTGGCGCATTCCACCAATACGGTTGCCGTTCGTGTTTTGGAGGAGGTGGGATTGCAGGAGTCCTTCCGTATGGCAAAGGAGTGCTTCCGATTGAAGGGGTTGGTTTCGCAAACGGGAGTAAATGATTGCGATATTGCCGCGCTTGCGCTTGGACAACTTAATTTTGGCGTGACGTTGCGGGATCTGACCGATGCTTATACGGTGTTTGCCGACAACGGTGTTTATCATCCGTATCGGTCATATTACCGCGTTCTGGATGCGGAGGGCAGGGTTTTACTTGCTAACCCCGATGCTTCGGATATCGTTTTGTCTGCGGCGAACGCGGCGGTGATGACCAAGCTCTTGCAGGGGGTCGTTAAGGATGGAACGTCGTCCTCCGTTACACTCTCTAAAAAGATCGAATGCGCGGGCAAGACGGGAACCACTAATGCGGACGGCGACCGTTGGTTTGTCGGCTATACGCCCGAACTGCTCTGTGGCGTCTGGTGCGGCTACGAATATCCGGAACCCTTGGTGGGACGAAACCTTTGTACGTCGATATGGAATGACGTGATGGAACGCGTCACCAACCGTCGAAATACGAAACAACGTTTCGATATCCCGACCGATCTTGTTAAGGTCAGTTATTGCAAGGATTCCGGAATGTTGTTGACAGAGGCTTGTGAAAAAGATCCGCGTCAGAACCGCGCCGAGGAAGGTTGGTTTGTCAAGGGAAGCGAACCCCAGGAACCCTGCCGTTGTCACGTTTTGTGCGAATACGATGGAGAAGAAGGCGGCATTTGTCACGGCAATTGCCCGGAGGAATCGCGTAGAGCGGTTGGATTGATCCGTGTGGAGCGATCCTTCCCGATGCAGATCCTTGTCAGTGACGCACAATACGTTTACGGAGGAGATCCCGCAAGCATTCCGCCCAATCCTAGCTCCAATGAAGCCTATTTTGAGAGAGAAAAGGAAGGGTATTGCGCTCGTTCCAATGAAAAAAATCCCTTTAACCGATCGTGTACAAGACATCAGGTGGCAGTTGAGGAGAGCGACGGATGGGAAGATTTTTTTAAACGGATTTTTCGTTCAACAAATGAAAGCATAAAAACGCACCCTCGCTCATAGGATTTTAGAGAGGGGTGCAAAAGAAAACGGCACCTCGTTTGGAGGTGCTGTTTTGTATCACAAAAAATATGGAAGATTGACGCCGAGTGCATGGCTCTCCTGTGAAATGGAACAATCCTACCCCTTGGTCATGTTGACGGTAGGGACGTTGTTGACGGTTGCCGGAATTCTGGTGCACATTGGCGTCGGCAGTCCCTATCGGACGATTTTGGAACTTGGCATCAAAGACATGATCCCACCGGCTTGGTTGATGTCGGCAATTTGGACGTTGTCGTTCTTTATTGTCGGATGCGCGGGCGGCTTTGTGATTGCCTACCGTACACCGACAAAGAGCCTTGAAAAATACAAGGGATGTATGTATTTTGTTTTGCTTTGCGTCATGGAGCTTTGTTGGTATCCCGTGCTTTTTGGCAAGGGACTTGTCTTTTTGAGCGCGCTATTGTGCGTGTTGATCCTCTGCCTGTCGCTTGTAACCACCTTCTGCTTTTATCGTGTCACAGGCTTTTCGGGGATGCTTTTGCTTTTTCACGACGTTTGGTTGATCTATATGTTGCTCCTGAATTTTGCCGTTTTGTTTCGCGTATAAGGTAAAATATGGCGGAAAGTGCAAAGAAAAACGACTTTTGATGATTGATTACAACTCGTTTTTCTTGTTACCACTCCAAAGCGGTTCCGTAGCTTTCCGCGTCTTGAGGCGGTGTGATGGTGGGGGCGGTGCCGGGATTGACGAAAGTAACGTTCATGTCCACGTGCATCTTC
>JAZRGI010000167.1:0-2417 GCA_045644105.1 Eubacteriales bacterium
TACGATCCGACTTCCTCCTTCAATTGTTCTTCGGACAGTGCCGAAGTCGGATACGTGCTCAACCCCGCATATTGGGGCAAGGGAATTGCTACCGAGGCGTTGACGCGTGTGCTTCAATTTGGATTTGAGGAGCTTGGGCTCAACCGCATCGAGGCAAAATTCATTCAGGGAAACGACCGTTCCCGTCGTGTCATGGAAAAGGCGGGGATGTCCTTTGAAGGAATCCTGCGCGAAAGTATGATGGTTAAGGGAACGTATATGAACATTGGCGTATGCTCGATTCTGCGCTCCGAATGGCAGCAAAGATGTGAAAGCGCCGACTAAAACTTCGGGGTATTTTGCTTGATGAGCAGATATCCCGAATTTTTGTTTCCTTTCTTGACATTTGTGCGCGATCATGCTATAATATTCGAAGTTGATTTTTGTTGATGAAAAAGGGGGGATGGCAGGATGCAGACGAAGCATTCACCGTATCGCTTCAAAGAGGGCGTTCGCGATGGATTGCCGATAGGACTCGGATACCTTTCGGTTTCTTTCGGCTTTGGTATTACGGCAGTTTCCGAGGGATTGCGGGTTTTAGAGGCGTTGTTGATCTCCATGACCAATCTCACCTCTGCCGGTCAGGTTGCCGGTGTGACGGTGATCATCGCGGCGGGAACACTGATTGAAATGATATTGACGCAGCTGATCATCAATCTGCGATATTCATTGATGGGAATTACCCTGACGCAACGGTTAGACTGCAGGTGTACCACACCGCACCGTATGTTGATGTCATTTGGTATGACCGACGAGATTTTTGCCGTTGCGGCATCCAAACCCGATAGCGTTTGCCCGTCTTATTTTTACGGACTGATGACCTTGCCGTATATCGGTTGGACAGGAGGAACACTGATGGGCGCGATTGCGGGACAGATCCTTCCGACAGAGATCCGTGCGGCAATGGGGATTATGATCTACGCCATGTTCATTGCCATTGTTCTGCCTCCCGCAAAGCGAGAGCGCGGTGTTCTGTATACTGTTTTGATCGCATCGGCTTTTAGTTGCGCCATCCGCTATCTTTGGTTTTTACAATGGATATCCGAGGGATTTTCCATTATTCTGTGCGCAGTGATTGCGGCAGTGATCATGGCAATCGTCCGTCCGCTTCCCGATGAAGTTCCGACGAGCGGGGAAGGGGGAGCGCAATGAGAGGAACGGTTCTGGTCTACGTCGCTATAATGGCACTCACCACCTATCTTGTCCGTATGATTCCGTTTGTCGCCTTTCGGAAGGAGATCACCTCGCGCTTTGCAAGAAGCTTCTTTTATTATATTCCGTATGCCGTTCTGGCGGCAATGACCTTTCCCGCAATCTTTTATTCCACGGGAAGCTTCCTTTCCGCCACCGTTGGCGTTGCGGTTGCAATGCTGCTTGCCTACTTCGGTCAATCGTTGATCGTCGTATCTCTTGCGGCTTGTTTTGCGGCGTTTTTGATGAATTTGATTTGAATATTTCCGTGGCACAGTCCCGCACTTGTTTTGTGTGGGACTGTTTTTTTGTTCTAAATACTGTTGGTCTGCCATATATTGTAGCAACACGGTATTTTGGGAGGTTTTAAGATGCCAGAACATTCAATTTACAGAGATATTGCCGAGCGGACGGGCGGGGACATCTATGTTGGTGTGGTCGGGCCTGTAAGAAGCGGAAAGTCTACCTTTATCAAGCGGTTTATGGAATCGGTCGTTTTGCCGAACATCGGGGAGGGGTATTCCCGCGACCGTGCGCGTGATGAGCTTCCGCAATCGGCGGCGGGAAAAACCGTTATGACGACAGAGCCGAAGTTTATTCCTGAGGAAGCCGTTCCCATTGTATTGGAAAATAACGCGCGGATGCGCGTCAGAATGATCGATTGCGTTGGATATCTAATCCCCGAAGCGATGGGGACAGTGGAAAACGGTCAACCGCGCATGGTACGAACGCCGTGGAGAAACGAACCGATGCCCTTTGCGGAAGCGGCGGAGATGGGGACGCATAAGGTGATCACGGAGCATGCTACCATCGGAATGTTGGTGACGACCGACGGATCTCTTGGGGAGATTCCACGCGATTCCTACGTTGAGGCGGAGGAACGCGTTGTCAGAGAACTGAAGCAAATGGGGAAACCCTTTGCCATCATTCTCAATTCGGCGCTTCCGGCATCCGAAGCGGCGCGTACGTTGGCATTGGAATTGGAAGCAAAATACGGCGTTCCGGTGGCACTTGTAAGCTGTCTGGAGCTGGATGCGGAGGATATCAGACACATTCTCGGTCTTGTTTTGGAGGAGTTCCCGATATCCGAGATCAGTGTCAGAATGCCCGAATGGATGAAGGCGCTTGATGACGGTCATCGCATTCGAAAATCGGTTGGAGCATCGCTTTGCAACTGTGCCGATCGT
>JAZRGI010000168.1:0-24418 GCA_045644105.1 Eubacteriales bacterium
GGAACGAAACGAAGTAAACAAAAGCATCGAGATGTTGCCCGAAAAGGTACGGCAGATCATTCATCTGCACTACTTTGAGGATCTTTCCATTGCGGAGATCGCCGATCGGATGCGTATTTCCGAGGGAACGGTCAAGCGGCAACTTCACGATGGACGAAAACGAATCAGAAAGGAACTTTGCGCGATGAATGAAAAGTATAGTGATACACTTGTTGAGCGTGTTATGAAAAAGGTTGAAGAACTGAAATTGTGGCAGGTCAAAAACGATAAGAGCGGTTTTGAAAAGGTCTATTCGCAGGTGCTTCGCGAGGTAGAGGAGCTTCCCGAATGTGTCGAAAAGCAACACGCGCTTGCCGACGTTCTGATGCGCGGTTGGTGGTGGTTGCCCGGCGAAAAGAACGACGCGTTGTTTGCCCGCATTGCCAATGCCGCTATGGAGGGTAAGAATGAGGAGGTCATGACCTTTATTGTTACCCGTGAGGATTACAAAGTGAACGGCGGCAACGCGCGTATCGAGTTTATCCGTGAAAAGCAGATCCCGCGTCTTGAACAGGCGGGCTTTGTCAAGACGCTTGCTCGCGAATGGTTTTGGCTTGGCAGAGAGTTATTCGGCAAGGGAAAGACCGAGGAGGGCAGTGCCGCATACGACAAGGCGGAGGAAATTCTTGGCGCATCGGATGCCTACCGTGTGTTGGTGCCCTATGCTCGCAGAATGGAGGAAGAGCTACTCACACGCTATCAGGAAAAGACAAAAGAGCGTTACCGTGTCGGAGGCGAGGTGAACGAGATCCGCATGATCGACGGCAAGGCTCGCTATTGGCAAACGATCGAGGTGATCAAGGGCTATCTTTGCTCGGTCGATCGCACGGCGAATGCGATTTTCCGCAACGCATCGGGGTGTGACGCAAGCTTTTTTGCCGACGTTCCGCTTGGTGGTCAGTCGATAGGCTCTGATGGCAGCACCTTGCGCTATCTTTCGGATGGTGAAACGGTGGAAACGCCCGCGGGTTGCTTTGACGGTTGTCAGATTTGGGAGGTCAGACGTTGGAGCGATTGGTCGGAGAAGGTCGTCTGCAAAACCTATTATAAGGAGGGCGTCGGCATTGTCCGTCAGGATCATATCGCCGACGGTGCAACCGTGGTTCACACGCTCAATGCTTATGAAATCAAAGGCGGTAGCGGTTTGTTACCCTTCCATGCGGGAAACACTTGGACGTACGCCTCCGATTATTCACCCGATGCGATATTTGACGAGCTGCAGTTTACGGTTGCCTATGCCGACGAGGGGCGCGTGTTGATTGGTTGTTGGGACAACGTTGAGAGAATGAAATACGACGAGGAATCGTGGTTGGATGCCGTGCAGGAGATCGCCAACGAATACTGTCACTCTCAAAAAAGCGGAAGCGAGAAGATCTGTGACGTATATCCCGCGATTGAGCGTGCCGAGCGACTTGCCGCAACGCCTATGCAAAAGGCTTATACCAAAGCGGCGGCATCGGTAGCAAGAAGAATATTGGCAACCGATCCAACCTTCAACCCCGATCATACGGCTACGGGACATTGGAATTTCTTTACCAGATGCTACGTCCAAAAGAAAGCCGATTCTCTTTGTTGGACAGGATACAATCCCCGTTGGTCGTTTGAGTGGAAGTGGATGGGCACGGTGGCACATGCCGACTGGCCGATACTGTACAACGATATTTTGGGGATTTTGCAGGATGCAACAAATTGTATTTGGTCGGACGAGTGGTGCATCGGTGCCTCGCCCGTTGTCGAATACACCAAGTGGGACAGAACCGTTAAGACGCAGATTACCTGCGAGAATGGCGGAACGGTTACCACGAAAGCCGGAACCTTTGAAAACTGCTTCAAGCTCTGTCTTGATATCGGCGGTATGGCAGATGGATGGTCGTATCGTGGTGGTAACAAGGTTTACTATTTTGCCGAAGGAATCGGAATCGTTCGTACCGAGAATGAATATTGCGGTGGCGCAAGAACGGCGGTTTACGAGCTGACCTCTTACGAGGGCGTTGGCGAAGGATTTATGCCTCTTGCTGACGGTCTTGTGCGTCGATATGATGCACTAAATCTGACCGACGGTTTTGTGGGAGCGGTAGAATACACCTGCGTTGCTGATGAGGACGGAGATATTGTTGTATTTGCAGATCGCACGGGTATTCGTGAGCTTCCGCCTCCCATTACCGAGTATTCTGTGATTCAAGGAGAGATGATTGAGCAGAAACTATGGAATGAGGGAAAATGGAAGGAAGGGCATATGAAGTACGGTGCCAACAACTTCCATCTTATGCTCCACCTGCTTGCAAGACCGAGCCGTAATCGAAATAATGCAAAAAGATCGATTGAGATCAATGGCTTCTACATGAATATGATGGAGCTGCTCGGCGAAAACGGCATCGTTCCGCCTGCGTGGTATAATCTGTATGCTTGGACGGCCACTGTGAAATCGGCGGCATTGTTCGGTGACGGACAAAAGGAAGAGGGTTATGCAATGCTTGATACTGTCTTGAACTATTGCGAGTTGATCTCTCAAAACAAGAAGGGGGATCTGCTTGACACCGGAAAAGCAGAACTTCTTGGAGGATCAAAATACGAATATAAAAAATGCGTTATCGTACTTCCTGACGGTTCCAAGGAGCTGATTTCGTATGATTATCGAATGGAGTTTGATGCGAGCAATTTTGTTTATTGTCTTACTGCCCGTAGCGGTTGGGAATGGTTCAATCCCGTTCGCAATGAGGAGCGTTTCAAGGAATACGTAGAGCGTGCCAAGAAAATGGCAGACAGCATTAAGAAATGAAAAACAAGTTACCCATAGGTGAATATCTGCTCGGCTATCGTAAGGAGCACGGAGTTACACAAGCGGCACTTGGAGCGCTTTTGGGCGTCAGTGCGGCTGCCGTTTCCAAATGGGAACGGCAGCAATCCTATCCCGACATCTTTCTGCTACCCGACATTTCAAAGCTTCTCGGAATCTCGATTGACATTTTGCTGGGAACGAAAAGCATAAGTCGATAATTTTTCAGTCATGACCACTAGCCGTGCCGGTGGTTTTCAGAATACAAAAAATCCCCGCCGAGCATTTGCACGCTCGGTGGGGATTGCAGTTTGTTTTTTCTTTTTCGTTTTTTTCACGGCCGTTTTGTTTGCTTGTTTTGGCGCCTTATTTTTTTGTGCCGTCGTTGGCTTTGATGCTTTTGCGGTTTTGGGAGATGTCTCCGCGGTTTCGGCGGTGGTTCATAAATATCAATTCGAACAATTATAGTAAAAAACAAATCCGAACCAATTTCGATTTACGAAACAGTTCGGATTTGTTACGTTTGGTGACCCGTAGCAGAATCAAGAACTGAAACGCGCACGATAATGCGGTGATATACCGTAGACAACATTGGTGCGCGTTATGGCATAACCCTTGCAGGCTCGGGTTTGCACAGTTCGATTCATAAAGATTACAAAGCAAAAGAAAAGAACGACATTGCTAACGCAACATCGTTCTTTTCTTTTGTTGGTGACCCGTAGCAGAATCAGGACTGAAGCGTGCGCGTTAATGGTGGATTCATTTTAAGAAAATCATAGCGCACGCTATGGACGAAAATCCCGTTGGGATTTTGTCGCAGTCCAATTATTTAACGAATGATTAACAAATAAAAACAGACTCCGCTAAAGCGAAGTCTGTTTTCATTTGTTGGTGACCCGTAGCAGAATCGAACTGCTGTTACCGCCGTGAAAGGGCGGTGTCTTAACCGCTTGACCAACGGGCCTGGTAGCGGGAATTGGACTTGAACCCATGACCTACCGGGTATGAACCGGTTGCTCTAGCCAACTGAGCTATCCCGCCAAAATTACCAACGCTTGAATATTATATCACACGTTGATCGATTTGTCAACCCCTTTTTTTGAAAAAAATAAAAAATATTTTGCGGTCTTCCGGGGGCATTGTTGGTGTACCCAATCTCCGGCATTGTTTTGCCTTTATCGGTGAAATTTTTCGTGGCATTTGATTGGTATATCGTCGTCTATGGGAATGTCCTCTCTCATGAAAAAAGGCGCGATTTCCCAACGGATACCGCGCCTCTGCGATGATAGAATTGTTTGTCTTATGCCTGGGGAGCTTCCAACTCAATGGTTGCCGAGATAATGAACTTCTTTACCGATTCGATAATCTTTTCGCATTGCGGTTTGTTATCATACGATTCTCCGATAAAGGAGGGGGCAGACCCGATGTTCTTGAGAACGTAACGGTAGTTGCCGAACTTATCTCTGTCTACAAAGAAGTTACCTACGTAAGCGGCACGTTTGAAAGAATCAATACCGTCACGGCAAGCCTTTTCGTTTGCGTAGTAGCGGCTTGCATAGAGAATCTGACCGTTATTGGCGGTGAGATAGAAGCAATATTGCTTTTCTCCCTCCGCACAGATCTCAAACTTACCCATCTTCTGTGCCTGAGCCTCTGCCTTTTCAACCGCCTTCCAGTCGATGTCATCGGGAGTTCTCTTACTGAGCTTTGCCGATTCATAAGCGGCAAGTGCCTGTTTATCGGGAACATAGCGAATGACCTTTGCGTTGCAGGCGAATTTCTTAACCGACTCAACGCACTTCATGCATTGTTCCTTCGTCGTATAGTTTTCGCCGTAGTACTTGCGCGCCAGAATGAAGCGGTAGCGATTGTACTTGTCAATTCTAACGTCGAACTTACCTTCTGAAACGGTTTTCTTAAAGGTCTTAATGCCGTTAAGCGCGCCGAGAAGGGTGGTGAAGCTGGGGCTATCAAAAAGCACCTGTCCGTTGTTGGCAACCAGATAGAAGTGATAACCGTCTACCTCAAGCTCAAACTCATACTTACCGCACACCTTTTGTCCGCTTTTTAAGATCTCTTCATCGGCTTCCGCAATTGCCAGATCAAATGCCGCGCGAATGTCATCATCGGTTGTCGTCATGAAAAATGGACGTGCCGTAGTTGTTACGGTCGGCTTACTGGTATTGGTTGCCGTCTTGGCAGTCGCGGTCTGCTTTGCGGGTGCTGTCGGTTTGGCGGGGGCAACGTTTTTTGCCGACACCTCGGACGTTGCGGCGGCTTTTGGGGTTTCAACCGGTTGCGTTTCTGCGGGTACTTTTACGTTCTTGATCGAAGGCCCTTCAGGCGTTGCGGCGTTTGATTGCTCGGCTACGATCGCCTCTTGCTCCACCTTTTGTTTTTCTTTTTTTGCTTTTCTCTTGAACAGTCCCATAAAATACCTCCAACAAAATAAAATCGATAAAAGTTTTCACTCTATTTTAACACAATCGAAATGAATTGTCAATCCAATTTGGAAAAAGAAGATTATATTTTTTCCGTTTTATAAAAAAATATTGAAATGAAGGATCAAATATGCTATAATGTTATTGATTCTACCGAACGAAACAAAGACTCTGATAAAATTTGGAAACTACACAAAGGAGAATTTTAAAAATGAAGCTGAACCAGAATGATCTGAAAAAGTTTTGCATTGTTTATGCGTCGGATGCGCCCGAAATGGATCGCATTGCGCAACAACTGACTCAACTGCTCAAGGAGAAGCTTGGCGTTGTACTCGAGTGCTATTCGGATGCCTACATATCGGAGCGCGAGTATGAGATCCTGCTCGGTTGCACAAAGCGTGCTTTTAGCCGTGCTTGCTATACCGAGGGCGGTGTTGCTCCTATGACCTATCGTGTCATCCTTGAAGGTACCAAGCTTCAGATTGCCTGTGGCGGTGCCGCATCTGCAACTGCGTTTTTGAAGGCGCTTGAGCAGATGATTGGCGACGGTGCGGTGCCGGAGGAGTTGGTGGACGGTAGTTATCTGGAAAACGAGTTGACCGGTCTTTCGATCGTTCCTTTGACCGAGGGCAGCACCCTTCGTGTGATGACCTCCAACGTCCTGACACACTGTTGGGAGGGAAATCGCGGCTATCCTTCGGTTGCTCACCGTGCAGAGATGTATGCCGCAACTCTGAACGCATATCAACCCAACCTCATCGGTATTCAAGAAACCGACCTTCCCTGGATCGACTATCTGCCCTATTATTTTGAGGCGTTGCGCGTCTATTCGGGCGGTAAGCTTGACTATGCTTGCCTTGAAAACAGCTACCAGATGCCCGATGGTACGTGGATTCCCAACTATACCTCTCTGATCTACCGCAAGGATCGTTTTGACGTATTGGAGAGTGGTGCCGTTGCATATCCCTACGCCGTCAAGGAACTGAAGTTGAAGTGCCGCACCTGTACGTGGGCGATTTACAAGGATCGTATGGACGGTGAGCTTTACGGTGTATTCAACACACACTGGTCGTTTACCGCGGAAGAAACCGAGATCAGTATCCGCATGGGGCTTGAAACGGTGCATGAGAAGCAGGCAAAGTATCCCGGTCTTCACGTATTCTGCACGGGAGATTTCAACAATCACCTTAACAAGTCGATCGAGAAATTCAGTGAACGCAGCGGTTTTGGCGATTCCAAAGACGAGGCGAAGAAGAATGGATCGCTCATCAACGAGAATCCCGGTATTCCCGAAAAAATTTACATCGACCACGTCTTTTTCAACGAGGGTGTAACGGTTACACGCCATGAAACGATTGATGCGCCCTTTACCGCAAAAATGTCCGACCATATGTTCCAATACGGAGATTTTGTACTCCAATAAGCAAATAGGAGAGTCGATATGATGAAAAAATTCTGCAGATTGCTCTGTCTATTGCTTGCCATTGCAACATTGTTGTCGTTATCGGTATCCTGCCGCGATGAGGACATCTTGTCGGACGAAGAGCCGGAGGAGCAGGGAATTGTCATTGTCAGCAAGGGAGTTCCCCATTATACCATTGTTTACGCCAAGACACTCAATAGCGAGTGTGTGGAACTTGCCTACAAATTGCAGGACGAGATTCGTGAACGCGTTGGTGTCACGGTACAGATCAAGGTTGAGGATGATCAGACCGATGCCGATGCAAAGGAAATCCTGATTGGCGACACCGCTTATGAAGAAAGTAAAACTGTTTCCAAAATGATTGGGAAAAAGCAATATGCCATTATGGCAGAGGGAAACAAGATTGTTGTTGCCGCAAAAAGCAGTTTTATACTTGAAGAAGCCCTCTATTACTTTATCGAGCAGTTGATTCCGCGCAACGTTAAGACGGTCAGTGGAAAGTTTTCACTTTATCATGAGGACATTATTGCTGATTACGAAGAGCTGTCCGAACCCCTCTTTAACGGAGAGAGTCTGTCCAAGTATTCTATCGTATACTCCAAAAATGTTCCGGGCATGGAGGATCTCGCCGCAGATCTTGCAAAGCGTATTAAGAGTGCGCTCAAGTTGGATATTGACTACTATCCCGACACCTTCCGTGAGGAAACCGAATACGAGATTCTGGTTGGTTTGACCAACCGTGACTACAGTGTAGCGCTTTTTGCCGACGGAAACGTTCCGTTGATGTCCCACAAATTGGTGGTTGACGGAACCAAAATTCACTTTGTGGCTGCAGGCGGATACTCCATGGGAGAATTGGTTTCGAAGTTTGTTTTAGGCTACGTGCTGGGCACCAATTTACGCAATCTGCGTGACGGTGTCTATATGGATACCGATCTGATGCCGATTCGCTCGCAAGCCTTGACCGAGGGAAGCACGCTTCGCGTTATGACCTCAAACGTGCTTGCGGACATTTGGGAGGATAACCGCGGATATCCGTCGATTGAGGCGCGTGCCGAAATGTATGCCGCAACGTTGAGCGTTTACCGTCCCGATCTGGTTGGTATTCAGGAAACCGACCAGGCTTGGCTCAACACCTTGCCGTACTATCTTGGGTATTTGAAAACTCATTTTTCTCTTGATTACGAGTGGATCGAAAACACCTTCAAAACGACGTCGGGAAGCAAAGTTCCCAATATGAGTTCATTGATCTACCGCAAGGACGTCTTTTCTTTGGTGAGTAGCGGAGCGCAGGAGTTTTCCTTTGCCAACGATAAAAAGTATAAGATCCGTGTTGCCACGTGGGCGGTGTTTACACATAAGCAGAGCAACGAAAAGTATGCGCTTGTCAACACGCACTGGTCGTTTACTGCGGAGGAGGGCGCGATCTCCGTGGAAGAGGAGTGCGCTTTGATTGAGTCGCTCAAGAAAAAATATGACGGATTACACGTTTTTTGTACGGGTGACTTCAACAACCACTTGAACAGTTCCTTTGGACTTTTCAAGACGACAAGTGGATTGACCGATTCCAAAGAGGCGGCAGACGAAAACGGCGTATTGATCAATAGGAATGCAGGAATTCCCGAAAAGATCTACATTGATCACGTTTTGTTCAATGACGGAATCACAGTAACGCGACATGAAACGATCGAGCATGCCTATGCAAGCAAGATGTCCGACCACTTGCCGCAGTACGGTGACTTTATTGTAAATTAAGCAGATGGCGGACGTTTTTATTTCATAAAGACCGTCCGCCTTTTTAGAAAGTGCGGTTGCCGAAGAGGGGAACCGTCAACACTAAAAAGGAGATAAAACCATGAAGCTTTCTACCTCTACGGGCGATTTTGCCGCTTATACGCAACATCAAAGCGAGGCGATCGGATGGATTGCGCAGGCGGGATTCCGTTATATTGATTACAATTTTGCTACCGATTGCGCGCGTGGCAACGGTATTTACGGCGGTGACTTTGAAACCTATGTTGACGGTATCAAACGACGCGCCGACGAGCTTGGCGTTGCCTTTGTGCAGGCGCACGCTCCGGCGGGACAACCCTTTGTCCGCGGTTGGGATGAGTTGGTCGAGCAGACGGTTCTTTGCGTCAAGGCGTGTGCCAAGCTCGGGGTTAAGAATCTTGTCGTTCATTCCGCCTATGCTCCCGACATGACGGTGGAGGAAACCATTGAAAAAAACAAGGAATTCTATACCCCTATTCTGCAGGCGGCAGAGGAGCATGACGTTTATATCCTCACCGAGAACTTTAACAAAATGACCAAGCCGAACGTCTTCTGGATCGACAACGCAACCGATCTGTTGCGCCTGATCGAATACGTTGACCATCCGCTTTTCCAAGCGGTTTGGGATACGGGACACGCAAATCTGCAGGAGCTTGCGCAGGATGCCGAGCTACGGTTGCTCGGTTCCCATGTCAAGGCACTGCACGTGCAGGACAATCTTGGTGACCGCGATGCCCATCTTGCCCCCTATATGGGAACCCTGAATCTGGATGCCGTCATGCACGGCTTGCAGGAGATCGGCTTTAACGGATACTTCAACTTTGAGGTTGGCCCATTCTTTACCCAAGCGGGACGCCGCAGAGATTACGAGGCGGATAAGCGCTTGAAGCTTCCTCCGATCGAGCTTCGGTTGAAGGCAGAGGAGCTGCTTTATGAGATCGGCAAATGCGCGCTTCAAGCTTACGGTTGCTTTGAGGAATAACTATATTTTTTACGGCGTTTACAAAAAGGCGGTTGACAGACCGCCTTTTCCTATGGTATAATAAATTTACTTGAGGCGCGTTGCGGGCGCGGAACGCCTGTAACGTGTTGTCATGCTAATGAAAGCGAGGAACGAAAATGAAGAACTTCTGCAAATGGTTGTGTTTTCTTTTGGCTTTGGTGATGTTGGTGTCCTGTACCAACGGTGCGCCGGAGGAGCCGACGCCAAAGGATGAGGGAACTCTGATCGTCAGACAGGGAATTCCGCAGTATTCGATTGTATATGAAGAGGGATCCAACTATGTCGATCTGATCAACCGCGTTGCGGACACGGTCAAGGAATATACGGGTGCACAACTTACGGTCAAGGAAGAATCCTCCGAGCAGGATGCAAATGCAAAGGAAATTCTGATCGGTTCTACCAAGTATGAGGAATCGGTTGAGGCAAAAAAAGAGCTGAAAAAGAATGAATACGTCATCAAGGCGGTCGGCAATAAGATCGTTATCGTCGGAGCTAATGACGATGCACTGGAGGATGCGCTTTACTACGTAAAGGACGAACTGATCCCCAAAAATGCAAAACGTGTTGACGGAAAAGCCATGCTATATCACGAAGACTATGAAGGAACCTTTGTAGCGCCGACAGAGATTCTGTTTAACGGTGTACCGATTTCCGAGTTCAGTGTGGTTTATTCTAAAACGGTTCCCGAAATAGAAGCGCTTGCTCAGACACTCGCAACCCACATTGGCAATCTGTTTAAGAAAACGGTTGCTTGCTACAGTGATGAGGAACCTGAGCGCGAGTACGAGATTTTGCTCGGATTGACCAACCGTGATTTCAGTGCCGAGTGTTTTGCCGAGGCGCAGGTGCCCTTGATGTCTTACCAATTGGTGGTTGCAGGCGACAAGGTTCAGTTTGCTTGCCCCGGTGCGTATTCTGCCAATGAAATGGTAACCGAGTTTCGTTCTGCCTATCTGATGGCGATCTCCTATCGCAATCTGCGTGACGGCGTCTATATGGATAAGAATCTGTTGACGGTAACCGAGCAACCTCTGACCGAGGGTAGCACGTTGCGCATTATGACTTCCAACATTCTTGCCGACCGTTGGGTGGGAGATCGAAACTATCCCTCTGTTGCAAAGCGCGCGGAGATGTACACGGCAACACTAATGGTTTACCGTCCTTCTTTGATCGGTGTACAGGAAACCGATGATTTGTGGACCGTCCATCTTCCGTACTACATCGATTACCTGGGCGATTACCTGTATATGAACTACGAATGGATCGAAAATACCTATCCGATCTCTCCCGGAAAAGTGGTTCCCAATATGACTTCCATTATTTATTCCAAGGATGAATTTACTTACGTGGATAGCAGTATGCAGGAATTCAGTGCTTTTAATCATACTGCATATAAGCTTCGCGTTCTGACGTGGGGTATCTTTACGCATAAGGCATCCGGTGAGAAATACGCGTTGGTAAACACGCACTACGATGGTGATATCAAGTACGGTCCCGATGAAATCAAAGAGCAGGCGGCTCTTGTAACCAAGATCAAGAATAAGTATTCGGGTATTCACGTTTTCTGTACGGGTGACTACAACAATCACGGCGGATATAATATCGGCGATCTCAAAAAGGCTCTGAATATGTTGACAACCAAAGATATTGCAAAGACGAGCGGGACGCTGGTGAACGAGATACCGGGTATTCCGGAGGGTATCTACATCGACCATATCTTTACCGAAACGACCAACGTAGTTACCAGACATGAAACCATCGACGTCAATTTTGCGAGTATCCTTTCGGATCACCGTCTGCAGTACGCCGATATCATTGTAAAATAATACAAACCGAAAAGAGGGCGGGGCATAGTGGCTCCGCCCTCTTTGTAATGTCGTGTATTTTCCTTTTCTTTTCTGTTTTTTCACTTGCATTTTGGATGGAATACTGATATAATAAGATTGTTGGATTACCATATGTATCCGGAGGAGAGCAAAATGAAAATCGTCATTCAAAAGAAATATCTGATCATTCCCGTCAACGTCAACACCGTTTCCAAAAAGCTTTGCTTTTACGAGGGACAGGGGGAAGATCGACGCATGGTTATGGATTTTGACTGCAATCTGGATCTTCTAACCCCCAATTATTGGGGCTATCTTGACGTGTCGGCTTATCTTGGAAAAAGCCTTGAATACGCAACCGATCCGGAAATGGAGTTCGTTTTGGAGCAGACCGACGTCAAGGAGATCGATGGTCTGTATCAAGAGGAGTACCGCCCCTTTATACATTATACGCCAAAGCTGGGATACAACAATGACCCCAACGGTCTGATCAAATATGACGGAACCTATCACCTGTTCCATCAGTACAATCCTTTTAGCACCGAGTGGGGAAATATGCATTGGGGACACGCCGCAAGCCCCGATCTTTTGCATTGGGAAGAGGGGGATATCGCTTTGTTTCCCGATACCTTTGGTACCATGTATTCGGGCTCTGCCATCGAGGACGTTCACAACGTCACGGGCTTGCAGAAGGGTGAAAAAACGCCAATGCTGCTCTATTACACGGGCGCGGGTGATCGCAATCTGATCTCTGCCGAAAAGAAGCGCACACAGTGCCTTGCATACTCTTTGGACGGTGGCAGAAGCTTTGCCAAGTACGAGGGCAATCCCCGCATCAATACCTTCCGCAACTGGACGTGGAACCGTGATCCCAAGGTGGTTTGGGTGGAGGAGCTTGCAAAATACGTCATGATGCTCTATCTCGGTTCCGATCAGTTTGGTCTGTTTGTTTCGGAGAATCTGTTGGATTGGAGCTTTTTGCAACAGGTGACCATTGTCAAGGAAGCCGAGTGTGCCGATCTTTTCTCCTATGTGGTGGACGGAATCAAATATTGGGTGCTTTTGGGCGCATCGGATATTTATATTGTCGGTGTGTTTGAGAACGGCAGATTTGTGCAGAAGACGCAGGAGAAGCAACTCAACATTGCCGGTGTCAACTATGCGGCGCAAAGCTTTTCTGGCATGGACGACGGCAGAGTTGTGCGTATCCCCTGGATGAAGCTATGGGTGCCAAACAGTCGCTTTACCCATCAGATGGGCATTCCGGTTGATGTTAAGCTTACAAAGAGCGAAAACGGACTTTGCCTGATTTCCAATCCCGTTGAAGAACTTCGCACACTCTATACCGACGGCGAGGTGCGCGAAAATCTTGTACTCAAGGACGAGATTCGAATTCCCTTGAAGCGCGCGGCATACGACATTTCTATCCAAGCCGAGTTCAAGGGGGAAATCCACGTTCGCGTTTTCGGACATCTTATCAAGTTTAAGGCATCGGAAAATCTCGTTACCTTTGTCAAGCCTGCCAAGAGCTTCCGCGACGGCAAGGTTCCCGTCAGTATGGACTCGACCTCGGTGGACGTGCGCATTGTGGTTGATCGTTGCTCGTTTGAATTATTTATCGACGGTGGAAAGATTAACGTATCCCTGCCGTATATCTGTGACTATAATCTGCCCTATCTGTCGGTTTTTGCAACCGAAGAGGTACACGTGGACAAGCTGGAATATCACAGACTTGCGCCGATTCACAAGGAGCAGAAATAAGAGACTTTGCGCAATGCAAAACGGAGTACGAACGTCTTGTTCGTACTCCGTTTTGCATTGTATGAATTTTTTGGAATTATTCCTCAATGAATTTTACGGCGGTACCATATACCATGATCTCTGCCGCGCCGTCCATAATGGAGGAGGATGAATAGCGAACGTTTACAATGCCGTCGGCACCAAGTGCTTCGGCTTCTGCGATCATGCGCTTGGAGGCAATGGCTCTTGCCTCCTCCATCATCTGCGTGTAACCCTTTAACTCGCCGCCCACAATGGTTTTAAAGCCCTGCAACAGATCCTTTCCAATGTGCTTGGATTGAATGGTGCTACCCTTTACCAAAGAAAGGGTGGCGATTTTTTTGCCGGTGATAAAATCGGTATTGACTACGATCATTGTATTTATCCTTTCTCAAAAAAACACGGTCAGTCGGGAAGAACGCCTTCCATCATCTTCAGGTTCCAAAGTTTTGCAAGACCTCTGATAACGTCGTCGGGAATGACATTGACAACGTGACCGAGCGCGAGCATATAGATCATAGCCGTTTTTTCGACCGTTTCGATCAGACCGAATGCCTCGTCCAGATCTTTACCCGTGCCGTAGATACCGTGGTTGGTCCATACGACCAAACGGTGCTCCTTCATTTTCTCTGCGGTGGCAATACCGATTTCCTCGGTTCCGCAAACCATGCAGGGAAGAACGCCGACACCATCGGGGAATACGACAACGCACTCGGTGTTGGACTGCCAGAGCTTGTGCGTAAACTCCTTCTCATCGGTGGAGCAAACGGTGTTCATGGCAATGGTGTAGGTGGGGTGAGAGTGCGCTACGACTCTGTGGTTAGGATCCTGCTCAAGTCTTACAATGTGGCTCATCATGTGCGCAGGGAACTCGGAGGTAAACTTACCGCCGTCCTTGTATCCCCAAAGCAGTTCGGCAGTGGTGCCGTCCTTGGAGATTCTGACGATACCGAGGTTGGTTTCGGGATCCTTTTGTACATTCTTGAAGTACTTTCCGGTTCCGGTAACGATAAAGATCTTGCCTGCAAGCTTGGTTGCGTCAAAGCCGGTGGGAATGGTTCTGATGACGTTGTTCAGGTCGAGGTATTCCGCAACCTCTTCTTCCTTGAGCAAGTAACTGATGTTACCGCCGTTTCTCTCGTCCCAGCCCTGTCTGTACATATTGGCGGTGGTTTCGCACATTTCGACGATAAAGGGGGCCTTTAAAATGTCTTTCATTGGATACTCCTCAATTATTTTAATTTTTTTATTACAGGAGTATTATACTTTATTTATATGATTTTGTCAATACGTGTTTTCAATTTTTTTTCACATGCCTTTCAAATGGCTTATGAATACATTTTCCTTTAAAGTTTTTTGCAGGCTATCGGTTGGAGTATTTCGTAGGTTCAGGAAAGAAGTTTGACAAAAAGTTTTTTCAATGCTAAAAAACAATTTGACATTTTTCAAAATATATGTTAAAATATATCGTATAGAGCAAATTTAAAACATTAGAGGTGGAAAAAATGAAAAAGTTGACAGTTTTTTTGCTTATTTGCGCCCTTACCCTGTCTTTTGTGGGCGGAGTCGGAATCACGGCGGAAGAAGCTGACGGTGAGAGCGGCGGTCAGGTGCTTGCAAGCTTTCACGTTATTTACGACGTCCATGTGCCGAGAGATACGGCGGCGTACGAGCTTGCGTTGAAGAATATGTCCAAGATCAATCCCGACACGACGATTGCTTTGGTAATCGGCGGCGACAATACCGCGCTCAATGAAATGTCTGAGGTGGAAACGTTTTACGGTTTGTTGAAGCAGTACAATCCCGTCAGTGCGGAACAGACGGTGGTTATTATGGGCAACCACGATGCTCGCGGACCGAACGAAAACGGAAATTGGGTGTCGGATCCAACGGCTACCTTCCCGTATTGGTCAACCGCAAAGGCGATCTATACGTCCTACAATAAGGACTATATGCCAGCGTCGGCACAGGAAACCCTTTACCACGTAAAGGAGTTGGGCGGATATACCTTTATCGCACTCAATACCGAGCTTGGATTGAAGGATCAGATGTATATGTCCGACGAGTATCTGGCGTGGTTTGAGCAAACCATGAAAGAGGCATACGAGGCAGACCCCAACAAGCCGATCTTCATTATCTGCCACCAGGCAATGCAGGATACGGTTTGGAGAAGTTGGAACTACGGCTTGGATAACGTGAGTAGCAACTACGACACCGGTTTGGACGAAAAGGTGCAAGCAATATTGGAAAAGTATCCCACGGCGGTCTTTATCAGTGGTCATATGCACAACGAGTTCAATGAGATCGAGGCGGTTCTGCGCCCCTGGGCAAGCTTTGTAGACGTGCCTGCGCACTATGCCGACGCAAACAAAGGCCGCGAGGGCGGTCAGGGATATGAGGCAGAGATTTACAGTGATAAAATCGTCTTCCGCGCCGTTAATTTTGCAAAAAACGAGTGGTACCCCGAGTACGACCTTGTGATTCCCACCATGAACGGCGGTTTTTCGGCAATTTATCAGGCCGCTAAAAATCAGATCAAGAATCATCCCGATAAGTTTGACATCGACGACCGTTTTACCCTGAGTGAGATGAACAAGCTTCTGACCAGAAAGTATAAGAATGCCGACAGAGAAGGTCAATTCTACTATACGGAGAAGGACATTGAGGTGATCCGCACATTGGCAGAGCAGGTCAAGACGATGGCAGGTCCCATTTTCGGAGAGGAAATGGCGTTTAAGGATGCCAGAGTAAATCTGAATTTGGACGCAAACGAAAAGATTACGATATCGCCTTACATCGGTGATGAGGCGGTTCAGAACAGACACTTGATATGGACTTCCTCCAATGAGAAAGTTGCAACGGTGGTTGACGGAGAACTGACGGCGGTTTCGGTTGGACAGGCGAGAATTTCGGCAGTTTCGGCTTACGATAGCTCGGTAATCGCCGAGTGCGTCGTTAACGTAACCGGAACGGGAACCAACGGCGACGGAGGAGATCAAACATCTGCAAAAGGATGCCGAGGAAGTATCGGTGTCTTGCCGATGGCATTGATCCCCATGCTTGCTCCGATCCTCCTCAAAAAGAAAAAGAAATAATATCGCTTACATTTGCAAGGGCTGCCTCGAACATTCGAGGCAGCCCTTGTGTGCTGCTTTTCACATTTTTTATATATCATTGCTTTTCCGCCCATTTTCAAAATGACGGAATATAGATACCGTATCCCCGGCCTAACTTTTCACCGCGACGCAGATAATCCACATAGGCGCGTCGGAGGGATGTATCGGTTGGCAAACGATCCGGATTTTGTTCCAACGTATCAAAAATCCGCCAAAGATTGGGCGAGCTTTCAAGATGAATACCGCCGCCAAGAAGCTCAAAGCGTTTACTGAAAGCAACGATATTGGATGTTGCGGGAAGCATTTTCTCGTGTTCGGGAAAGAGAAGCCAAGAACTGCAAGTAAAGACGCAGGGATTTAGGTTTAGCCTGGATGAAAAAAGCTCGATTGCACGCTGGAAGGCTTTGTCACAAGCATCGGGGGAAAGCGGTTCTCCGGTTCGCGGGATATGGGTGGTAATCACAGTGCTTTCCTCGTTTAGACAAATACCGTTTTTTTTGTAGGTTTTGCCAAACGGATGTGGGTCAAAACGCAGTCTGCCAAGCACAAATCCATTCAACTGAAAGGTAGGCTTAAAGCATGAGGCAACAAAGGATCCCCATATACCGTATAATTCATAGCATTCAAAAAGCTTAAAAAAATCAGTCAAATATGTTTTTATAACAAATTTTCCTTTTTGGGATTATTATAGGTATAGTGTTTATTTGCCATATTTTTTTATATTTTTTTGTATTCTTCCATAAAGACGACCTTGTCGCTAAGTCTGGATTCCTCTGCAGCAAAGGCTACAAGGTGGTTTTCAACCGATTCGGAAATATCGGCAATCGCATAGCCCTTATATTTTCCTGTCATCAACTGACAGAAGGCGCGGATAATGCCTGCGTCACCGCCGCCGTGCCCGCCCTCGATGCTTTCATCGGCTACAAAATTACGAATGGAGAATTCCTCGCGCTTGCGAGTGGTGAAATCGTAGACGCTGACAACGTCCTGTCCCATACGCGCCTCCAATTCACCCTTGGTTCCCATAATACGAATACGACGTCCGCCCTCGTTGAATACGCTCATGACGAAGGAGGCGGTTGCTCCGGATTCGTACTCCATGTTTACAACCTGTTGGTCGACCACATCGTTGTCGCAACCGAACACACATCTGCCATACATGGTTTCGGAGATCAGCTTTTCAATATCCTCCTCGCTGGGATTGCGCATCTTGGTTGCATGACGTGCAAACCATGCAACCTGACGTTGACGGTAAAGCTTGATGGCACTGTAAGGACATTCCTCTTCATGAGGACAACCCTGATTGCAAAATTCGGGGGCGTCTGCGGGCTTGTTCTTTGCGCAAAAATAATTCAGGGAGCCAAAGCTTTGTACCTTTTTGCAGGTCTCACCCATCAACCACTGAATGATGTCGATGTCATGACAGCTCTTGGAAAGGATCATGGGGGCGCTGTCGGAGGTCTTATGCCAATCGCCGCGAACGTAGCTATGTGTGTAGTGCAGGTCTCCAACCGCTTCGATATGTACGATGTTCATTATCTTACCCACTCGACCTTCGTTGAGCAGCTTTTTGATCAGTGTGAAAAAGGGGGTGTATCGTAAAACGTGACACACCAACACCATAACGCCCTTTTCCTTGGCTGCCTTTTCAATTGCTACACATTCTTCGGGCGTGGGAGCTGCCGGCTTTTCCAAAAGCAAGTGATATCCCTTTTCGATGGCTTTCATAGCCAGTCTGAAGTGATCACGGTCTTGCGTTGCAATGATTGCCGCATCTGCCATTTTCGGTTGATCCAACAGATCCTCGCCGTACTCGTAGAAGCACTCTTCGGGAAGATCAAAATTTTCCTTGATATAGTCGCGTCTTATGGGATTTGGGTCTGCAACTGCCACCAACTCCATCTCGGGGCAATGCTTTTTGCCTTCATTTACGTAGGTCGAGCCGCGACCGCCGGCACCTACCAAGATGATCTTTACCTTATCCATTATCCGATCCCTTCCTTTTTTATCAGTTTCCAATAATCGTTTTTGTGTGGATCCTTTTTTAGTATAACACGAAAGCCTTGGGTTTTGAATGGTTTATTTGACTGATTATTATGTGTTATATGATACTTTTCAAGATGATTGTTTGCTCTGCTTTGTATGAATATTGTGTCAAAATGATGTTTTATATGCAATATTAGGAGAAATGTGGAGGTTGCTTGGTTGACTTTTGCTTTGAACCGTGCTATAATGAATGTATTAAACGATACAAATAAGGAGTCGTTATGTCTTTTTATCGATATGCCTATGAGGCGCTTGGTAATTTCAGCACTTCCAATTACACGCGGTCATTGGTTCCGTTTCGCCGTGATGACGTTGTTTCCAATCCCTACTTTACCTACCGCTTTTATACGTCGGAGGCGGAAAATGTGAGTAACCAAAGCTGTTATGTGGTGTCAATCGGTTATGAACGTCGACCACATAACGAGAAGATTCAACGTGCGCGCAGCTATAACCGATATTCGATTCATTATTTTATCAAAGGGAAGGGGCGATACAACGGAGAAGGCTTGTGCGGTGGGAAAATGCTGATCGTTCCTCCGTGTGAAAATTTGTTTTTTGAGAGCGATCCACTTCATCCACTTGAATTTTATTATATATCTGTTTCCGGAGAGGGAAGCGAAGGCTTGTTTAAGAGTGTGGGCGTTGGGATGACGGCTTGCTGCTTGGAATGTCCCTTTATATCCAAAATTCCGGATTTGTTTTATTCGCCCTTGTTTGAGCGGCATCAGGATACCGATCCCGCTTTTTATTTGATGGGACTATTGATGCAGCTGATGGGATATCACAAAAAGCATAATATTGCCGAGCCGGAGGTTGTAAGGGGCACAGCATTTTACTATTATCGCCAGGCAATCTGCTATATAGATTCGTATTTGCTTTCCGATATCACGCCAGATGGTATCGCGCGATTCTTAAATATTTCGGGTTCTTATTTCAGAAGAATTTTTTCCATGTACAATGAAAACTCTGTGTGGGAATATATACTCAAGCAACGATTTAAATATGCGGCAAGCAAGCTTGCACTGACACAGTGCAGTGTGCAGGAGGCGGCAGAATCGATAGGATACAATGATTACGTGCATTTCAGTAAAATGTTTAAAAAAATAATCGGCGTGCCGCCGAGTGTATATAGGGAACAGAGTGTGTGAATCAAGCAAAGGTTATAAAAGAGGGAGCAAGCCGAAGCCTGCTCCCTCAAAATGTTGTTATTTAGGCTGAATTATTAACCGAAGTATCTCTCAAGAAGTCCCTTGAATGCTCTGCCGTGGCGAGCCTCGTCCTTTGCCATCTCATGAACGGTGTCGTGGATCGCGTCGAGGTTGAGTTGCTTTGCCATCTTTGCAAGTTCAAACTTGCCTGCGGTTGCGCCGTTTTCTGCCTCTACGCGAACCGAGAGGTTCTGCTTGGTGGAGTCGCTGACGCACTCGCCCAGAAGCTCTGCGAACTTTGCCGCATGCTCTGCTTCCTCAAGAGCTGCTTCCTTCCAATACAGCGCGATCTCGGGATAGCCCTCTCTTGCCGCAACGCGCGACATTGCAAGGTACATACCAACCTCGGTGCATTCGCCCTGGAAGTTTGCGCGCAAGCCCTCAATGATCTCTGCGGGAGCATCCTTTGCGATGCCTACTACGTGCTCGGTTGCCCAAGTCTTTTCGCCGCTTTCTACGATCTCCTCAAATTTTTCACCGGGTTGCTTGCAAAGGGGGCATTTATCGGGGCGTACATCGGACTCAACGATTTCTCCGCAAATTGTGCATCTCCATTTTTTCATAACTGTGTTCTCCTTTAAAAATCAATTTTTTTGTTGTCTTTCTTTTTCGTACCGACACGATGCGGCACATCTTTGCCTTTTTTCACAGGCATTCTTTTTTTCGGGCGGGCAGGCGCAGCCAATCTCACACACACTGCAGTTGCCGATCTGTATGGAGATCGGTTTTCCGTTTACCAGCGCGTCCGCCATTTTCTCATGCGCGCTTGAGAGCAGCATGGTGACGGTGGGGCGCGAGATCAACATTTGCGCGGCAACCTCCGCCTGACTCAAATGCTCCAGATCGTGTAGCCGCAACACCTCGTATTCATCGGCTTCCATCATAACCGTGTCATCGCCGTCAAGGACGATGGGGGAGAAGAAGTGATGTCGCGGGGTGGAGCAGATGACGCGAGCCTTTTTCGGTCTTGCCATGGGGGTTCCGCCTTTCTGCTTTTTTTGTTCTCGGAGTCTTTCTCTCCTTGACGATCATATTATAGCACAGTTTCTGACATATGTCAATAACTTTTTGAAAAAAACTTTAAAATTTTTTTGTTTTTTTTTCAGATTGATGATTTTGCCATGCGGACGCGCGTGCGATTATTATATAAATGTAAATTCATTTTCAAATCGGGGAAAAGGACTTGACAAACGTGCTTTTTTCGGGTACAATTTTGGTAGTAACATTAGGAAAGGAACTGCCTGTCGTACCGATGCAAGAGAAATCAACCGCAACCGCCGGACAAAAAAATGCTTTTTCTCCGTTTGATCTGTTTTTGTTGATCCTTACGATTTTTGAGGTGCTTCTTCTGGTTGTCGTTCTGACGCGCTCCTTCGCGCCGTCGGTACCGCCCGCAGAGCAACCCGACAATCGGGAAGAGCAAACACAACCCACCCCCGATGACGATCCGCCCCCGGTTTCCAAGCCTGTATTTTCGCAGGGCGCGATTTCGACAATTCCGCAGGCAAATGCCGATACGGTAACCCTGACGACACAGATCGACTCCAATTATGCAATTCTGATTGACGCCGAGACGGGAATGATCTTGGCGCAAAAGGGTGCGGACGTTGCCTTCGCGCCTGCTTCCATGACCAAGGTGATGACTTTGATCATTGCCTGTGAGATGTTGGACGAAAGCGACCTTGAACGCGAGGTGATGATGACCGACGAGATGTTGCTTTACGTTACGTCGGGCGCGTATTACAACACCGGACGTGCGGGATACGAGCCGGGTTTGAAGACCAAAATGAAGGATCTGCTTTACGGTATCGGTGTGCAATCCTTCTCGGACTGCACGGTAATGGCGGTTGCGTCGCTCTGTCCTGCCTCAACCGTTGCCGAGTCGGAGCGATTGTTTGTTGCCCGTATGAATCAAAAGGCAGAGGAAATGGGGCTTCGGAATACCAAATTTGATAATATTGTAGGGCACGAAAGCGAAAACAACTACAGTACCGCCGCAGATATCGCGGCAATCATGTCGTATGCTCTGCAGTGTCCCATGATCAAGGATATTCTCTCTGCCAAGACGTATGACTATCATGTATGGCGCTTGGAACCGGATGCCACATACGAGCGTTGGACCTATCATTTTTACAGTACGCTCTTTAATGCCAATCCGAAGAGCAGCAGTCGTATCAAGGCTTATGAGAATTACTACGGAAAAACCTTTGCTCTGTCAAGTGCCGTTCTGGGTGGCGGAAAGACCGGAACACTTGAGGAGAACACCAATGTTTTTTCGTTGGTCACTTACGCCGTGAAGGACGGAAGGCTCTATATCGCGGTTACGGGCGAAACCGCCAAGAACTACGCCGTTATGAACGATGCAAAAATTCTGTATGATACATATCTGAAATAAAATGAGATGGGAAGAAGGCAAACACTCTTCCCATCTTCTTTTATTGCGACATATACTGTATCAAAAACAGATTAGGAGGCGTTTGAAGATGTTGATTACCAAGCCCTATAACCGCGAGCGAGCGGTGACCTATGCCAAACGTTGGGCGCTTGACCGCAATCCGTTGTTTGTTGATTTTACCGGGATCGGTGGGAACTGTACCAATTTTGTTTCGCAGTGCGTGTTGGCGGGGAGCTGCACCATGAACTACACGCTCGACTTTGGGTGGTATTATCTTTCACCCGAAGAGCGTGCGCCTGCATGGAGCGGCGTGGAGTTCTTCTATGATTTTATGATCGGTGCGCCTGCGTTTGCCTCGCAGAACGGCGGCGTAGGGCCTTATGCCACGGCGGTCGGGAAGGACGGTGTGGAGATGGGCGACGTGATCCAGCTTGCCAACCGTGTGGGGGATTGGTATCATACGGTGATCGTCAGTGGTTTTGACGGTGATGAGATCCTGGTTTGTGCGCAGTCCAACGACGCGCTTGACCGTCCGCTCTCTACCTATACCGCGGCGGCAGACAAACGCTTTTTGCATATCGAAGGTGTCCGTATTGAGATCAATGACGACCTCTGCTATGAACGTCTGATCGCGGGGGACGCGGTTGATCCGTTGCCGCCTGCGGAGTTGGAAGAGAACGTATAAGTTGTCACCGAAAAAGAAGCCTGCGTGAGCAAATTGCATGCGCAGGTTTCTATTTGTTTTTGGGGAAGAGGACACTACGTTGATACAGGTTGACTGTAAAATTTGCTTTTTCACTTTACAAATTCGGAAAAAGGTGATATAATGAGGATGTTACTAAAAATCGCCTTTTTAGGAGAAGAGTCATGAAAAAAAGGACGTTAAGTATTTTATCATTGATTTTAGGTTGCCTGCTTTTGTTTGCGGGATGCGGCGGAACCGTACAAGAGCCGATAGAACCCGGAGAAACCGGTACAACCGAGGGGTTGGAATACTATTCTTTGCCGGACGGCACTTTTGCGGTGTCCGCAGGCACAACTCTCTACCTCTCGGAAATTATCATTCCCGAAACCTACAAGGGCAAGGCAGTGTCCACCATTCTTCCGGAGGCATTCCAAAATGCAACCAATCTTACTTCGATTACAATTCCCGACAGTGTGACGAGCATTGGCGATTCTGCCTTCAATGGTTGTACCGGCTTGACGAGTATCACGATTCCTAACAGTGTGACGAGCATTGGCAATTCTTCCTTCTCGGGTTGTACGAGCTTGACGAGCATTACGATTCCTAACAGTGTGACGAGCATTGGCGATTCTGCCTTCTATCGTTGCACCAACTTGACGAGTATCACAATCCCTAACAGCGTGACGAGTATTGGCAAAGGGGCGTTTGCTGATTGCAGTAGCCTTGAAAGCATCACGTTGCCGTTTGTAGGAGCAACAAAGGACGGTACGGGGGGAACAAACTTCGGCTACATTTTTGGCACATGGTCCTATTCGACGAATAATGACTACGTTCCCGCCTCGCTTAAGACAGTTGTTATTACAGGTGGCACGAGCATTGGCAATACTGCTTTCTATGGTTGCACCGGCTTGACGAGCATCACAATCCCTGACAGTGTGACGAGCATTGGCAAAGGGGCGTTTGCTAATTGCAGTAGCCTTGAAAGCATCACGTTGCCGTTTGTAGGAGCAACAAAGGACGGTACGGAGGAAACACACTTCGGCTACATTTTTAGCGCTGGTTACCACGTTCCCGCCTCGCTTAAGACAGTTGTTATTACAGGTGGCACGAGCATTGGCGATTATGCCTTCACTGGTTGCACCGGCTTGACGAGTATCACGATTCCCGAAGGTGTGACGAGCATTGGCAATTATGCCTTCAATGGTTGCACCGGCTTGACGAGCATCACAATCCCCGACAGTGTGACGCGCATTGGCTATTCTGCCTTCGAAGGTTGCACCGGCTTGACGAGTATTACGATCCCGAGCAGTGTGACGCGCATTGGTAATTATGCCTTCCGTGATTGCGCCGGCTTGACGAGTATCACGATCCCCAAAGGTGTGACGAGTATTGACAATTCCGCCTTCTATGGTTGCACCGGCTTGGAATCAATTACCGTGCAAGAGGGAAATGTAAATTATATTTCTATTGGAAACTGTTTGATTGAAAAGGAAACAAAAACTTTGATTGCCGGTTGTAAAAATAGTGAGATTCCTGCCGATGGTAGTGTAAAGAGCATTGGCGATCATGCCTTCTATCGTTGCACCGGCTTGACGAGTCTTACGATTCCGAGTAGTGTGACGCGCATTGGCGATAATGCCTTCCTAAATTGCACTGGATTGACAAGCATCACAATCCCCGGCAGTGTGACGAGCATTGGTCGTTCTGCCTTCGGTGGTTGCATCGGCTTGACGAGTGTCTATTACACCGGCACTGCCAAAAAGTGGAGCGCGATTAGCATTGGTTCCAATACTCCGTTGACAAACGCAACGGTCTACTATTACAGCGAAACCCAGCCCGCCACCACGGGCAACTACTGGCACTACGTTGACGGTGTGCCTACCAAGTGGTAAATATCAAACAACGTCAAAA
>JAZRGI010000169.1:0-4113 GCA_045644105.1 Eubacteriales bacterium
CCGCAAGCAGACCTTCACTCTTGATGACTATCTCGAGCAGTTCGCGCAGATCAAGGGTATGGGCGACATCAACCAGCTTATGGGAATGATGCCCGGTATGAAGCCCGGCGCCATGAAGGACGCCAAGATCGACGAAAAGGCTCTGGCGCATCAGGAAGGCATCATAAAAGCAATGACAAAGCAGGAACGTGAAAAGCCCGATATCATCAACGCGTCGCGCAAAAAACGCATCGCGCAGGGTTCGGGAACCTCGGTTGAAGAGGTCAACAAGTTGCTCAAGCAGTTTGATCAAATGGTCAAGATGATGAAGCAATTCTCCGATATGGGGAAGAGCAAACAAGGTAAGAAAATGCTCGGAAGAATGAAGATGCCGTTCTGATCTCTTTCGTACATTCATATAAAAAACAATTTAATTTTATTTTTTGGAGGAAACAAATCATGGCAGTAAAAATGAGATTGAGAAGAATGGGCGCAAAGAAGGCTCCCTTCTACCGCGTAATCGTAGCAGACAGCCGCTCGCCCAGAGATGGTCGCTTCATCGAGGAGGTTGGATACTACAACCCCATGACCAACCCTGCAGAGATCAAGATCGATGCAGAGAAGGCACAGAAGTGGCTCGCTAACGGCGCACAACCCACCGAGACCGTTAAGTCCCTGTTGAAGAAGAGCGGAATCGTTGACTGATTGATTCCACAAGGAGACTTAAGATGATTAACTTGCAGGAAACCTTACTTGACATTGCCAAGGCAATTGTCGATTCCCCCGACGAGGTTACGGTAGCGGTTGCAGAGGATGAGAAGACCATCACTCTGACACTCAACGTGGCTCCCGACGATATGGGTATGGTAATTGGCAGACACGGCAAAATTGCCAAGGCTATCCGTACCGTAATCAAGGCGGCCTCCGTAAACACCGGTAAGAAGGTAATCGTGGACATCGCAGATCGTTGATCTGCATCCACCGAAAAAAGGCAGAGAAACCTGTGACACACGTCACATACGTTCTCTGTCTTTTTTTGCGTTTTGGGAGTGTCCGTTATTCCAATTATGACATCGGGGTATAAAGTTGGAAATCTTCGCGGTAGAAACATCGAAGATTCGAAGATTGGAAGCGCCGCGAGGCACCACCATAAAACGACGGAGCATAGCTCGGTATTGAGAGTGCTAATTCCCAACTCCGGAGAACCGGAACGCAAGCCTGCGCTATTGTGCGGTGGAAAAGGGAAAGAAACTTTGCGGCTTGAGAGCAATTCTCACGGCTCCTCATCACCACCAATAAAAAACACGCCAAGCGGCGTTTTTTTTATTGGTGGAGATGAGGAGAATCGAACTCCTGTCCGAAAACCCCTTGATACAACCTTCTTCGTGGGCAGTCTGTTTTTTTAGTTTCCCTTGGAAGAGCGCGAACAGACACGCTTTCTCCCTCGGTAGCCCTTTTTTGCATGATCGGTTCAAGAGCGAACTGCCGATGCATGTTCACCACTGCGATGACGTTCAGTCCGAAGCCGTGGTACTCATCGGAGGAACGGGCGACCCGCAGGTCGCGGCACTGCCGATTTTTACGTCAAGCGACGTAAAAATCAGGCAGCCATAGCAACAGTATTGTTGTCGTTTATTTTTTAAGTTTTGGGCAGTTTACGAGATTACCCGGCTCGCCACGCTTATCATACCTCAGAATCCCCGTCGAAACCATTGCACCCCCGTTTCTTCGGTTCCTTTATATTATACCCCTTTTTCGGTGTTTTGTCAAGGGCTTTCTGTCGACAAATAAAGAGCTTTAAAAAGCTCCGCAAACCATCTCTTTTTCTGTTTCGAGGTCGCTACTTATATAGAATTGCAATTTGTTTTTTGTGCAAAATGCCAAAAATCAAAAATATTCAAAAAAAGAATTGCAATTGATAAAAAAATGTGCTAATATATATATGAATATATACGTACATTGGATATTTGTACGTTGTGTTAGCATAAAAAAGCGTGGAGGTTTTATTATCATGGCAGAAATTACTGTACAATTTGGCAATAAGTTGAACGGTTACAACAAGAAAGAGGTTAACCAGTTTGTTAAGGATGCCGAGGCTAAACTGCAGGAGAAGGCAGTGGAGATGGCAAATCTGCAGCAGCAGATCGTTGAGCTTGAGGCAAGACTTTCCAAGATCACCGGCGACGACACCTCGGTTGAGGAAAAGGTTGAGCTTTACGACAAGCTGATGAAGAAGATGGACGGCGACTACAACAACATTCTCAAGCCCGCTCTCGCAAAAGCAAAGGCTATCGAGGAGAAGGCACAGGCAGAGTACGAGGTTCGTATGGACCAGGCTCGCGCTACCGCAGACGGTATCTATGCGGAGGCGGCAGATCGCATTGCCGCAGTTGTTGACGATAACATGGACAGACTGTACGATCTGATCGATGAGTTCCTTTACTCCAAGACGCTTGCCGGCCGCGTAAATAATTTCATCAATAACTGCAAGATGGTTTCCGAGAAGGTAACCGAGGGCCTTGAGGTTCTTGCATCGCTTCCCAAGAAGGGCTACGCAAGAGCAAAGGATACTTACACCAACGTAAAGACCGTTGTTCAGGCAAAGGTTCAGGAGAAGCTGCAGGCAAAGATCGACGCATACAAGGCTGCGATCGAGGCTGCAAAGGCTGCTACCGAAGAGGTATAATTCGGAGGAAGGGCACGGCACGTACTCATGAATATCGGAGAGAAAATTCGAGATCTGCGTTTGGCAAAGCTGATGACACAGTCGGAGCTTGTCGGAACTCATATGACTCGAAATATGCTCAGTTGCATTGAGAACGGTACCGCGAATCCTTCACTTTCAACAATTTTGTACATTGCGAACCGATTGAACGTCCCTGCGGGCTTTCTGCTTGCGGAGGAGGGCGACGAGATCGTGTATCGTAAAATGAACAACTTTGCAAACATCAAAAGCGCATATATAGCCGGAGATCTTCGCGGGTGCAGAAGTCTGTGCCTTTCGGGGTGTCCGGAACCGGATGACGAGATCAGCTTGTTGTTGGCGGATTGCGACGCGGGAATTGCCGCGGAGGAGTTTTGGCGCGGCAGGCTGCGCTCGTCATGTCGCTTTTTTGACGAGGCGTTGAGCTATGCCGAGAAGACCATGTTCCGCACCGATCACATAGAGGCGCAAGCACGTGTGTTCTTTCGTTATATGCAACGGATATCGGCAACCCTGTATTCCGACGTATTGGACGAGGAAAAGCCGGTGGAGCTTTCGTTGGTATCGGATTTTGCCTCGTACACCGAGGCGTTGGAGGCGTTGGATGAGGGAGATACCGAGCCTGCCGCGCGTTTTTTGGAGCGCTTTGACGGTACCGCGTTTTTTGTCCGTCACCTGAAGTCGTGCTTGCACATGGCAAAAGGCGAGTACCGAGAAGCGAAGGCGTTGTTGCAGGAGATGTTGAAGGGGGATGCACCGCTCAACGAAATCGGCTTGTACAGTGTGATCTGTGAGTTGGAGATCTGTTGTCGGGAAACCGAGGATTACAAAGGGGCGTACACCTACGCCTCGGAGCGCGTACAACTTCTCGAACAACTGTTAAAAGAATAAAAAGCACCTGCAATGGCGTGGTACTCTTAACGGGGTATCACGCCATTGCAGTTGCTTTTTTGTTACGTTATAAAAAGACGAGGACAAAGCTCATAGTCTTTGTTCTTCTGTGTATCATTTGTCGCGATACCAATGAACAGGGTTTTTATAAATGTATTTCACGATTTCCTCATAATCCTTTTCGCCCCTGATACTGTGATCGTAAAATTCTTGTTGCCATACGTTCTCGCCGTATTCTTGATTGCAAAATCTTTTGAATGTGGATACAAATGACGTTTGCCTTGTAGGGGTCGACGTCCCCGGCGACCCGTTTTCATGGACAAACAATATTTCCATGATGTTTTTTGGGGTGTGGGGACTTTTTCAAAACCTTCCCACAAAACGCGTCCTTGTCAACTCCTCGGCGAGCTTTTCAAGCAGCTCGGCGGCATGGGCGATCGAATAAGCAGGGGAGGGCGCGACGTCGGCGGTGGCGAGGAGAGTGTCGATACCAAGATCCAAAAGGACTTGTTTGTCGTCGCCGATGCAACCGACAAGAC
>JAZRGI010000170.1:0-7234 GCA_045644105.1 Eubacteriales bacterium
GGCCTCCGACTTCTACCAACCACCGCCATCACCTGCGCAACCTTTTTCCCGTTGATCTCGGTTACCGCATCGATCGCCTCCCCTTCGGCATTGATCACGGCATCTCTGTGAAGATCAATGACCAAACCGATTTCCGGATATTCATCAAGATATTTTTTGACGGTTTCGGAAGAACGTTCATATGCCCCCTTCAAACCTGCGGCATCATGCATCACCGTACAGTGATATACGGTGATGCCTTTTTTTTGCAGGGTTTGAGCCAAAGCTTTTCCAACCGCAATTACGTTGGCGCTCGGATCCTCCGTATAGGTCAAAGCCCCCAACGGCTCGGTAATGTATGCGGTCCCCGACGGTAGGTATCCCTCGCTTGTATGCGTGTGAACGATCAAAACCGCAGGTGTTTCCCCATTGCGAAAAGCCACGTCCTTCAGAAAGCTTTTTTCAAGATCCGGAATGTATGACGTTTCGTTATGTATATAACCGTCTCCAAGCGAAATATAGGATATATCCCGAGCGACGATCGGCGTTGCTTGTGCGGGAATTTGCACGTCATCCCCGTTCCGATCGCCATCGGTATCAACCGGATCCCGGGCGGCATCCGTGTTGTGATCCTTCTCGTCTTCGGTTACAACCGAGGAGTCAAGCCATTGATTTTTACCGCCCTGCATCCAAACCGAACTGATCGCAAATGCCGAAATCAACAAAGCACAACAGATCAAAAAAAGTGCAAAACCTCGGTATTTTGCGTAAAAAGTTGAGTCAAGACGAACCTTTTCGTTTGTTGTCGGCAAAAGTGTCTTTTCTTTATCTCGCTTCTCCACAACGCGCGTCCTCCCCGATAGTGATATTTTCTATAACCTATGCAAGTCCTCTGTCAAATATGCCATCAATCAACGATGCCACCGGTAAAAACCTCTCCGATGGCATTGGAAAGCAATCTCGCAAACGATTCGGTAATCAGATCGCTTTCCTTCGGAGAAACGAAAAAGCCGTTTTGATCTTCCAAAATGCTTTTCAATCGATGATCGATCTCCTCGATTCCCGCCTCGAACAGGGCATCGTACACCAACGTTGCCGAATGGACGACCGTTGGAACTCCCATAGCAATTACCGGAACACCGAGCGTCTTCTTACTCAATTCGGAGCGGTGGTTCCCCACTCCGGAACCGGGAGAAATCCCCGTGTCACAGAGCTGGACGGTACTTGAAAGGCGTGCGCAACTCCTTGCTGCGAGCGCATCAACCGCAATCAGAAGATCGGGTTGCACCGCGCGAACAACGCCCTTAATAATTTCCTGCGTTTCAATTCCCGTCTGTCCCAAAACACCCGGAGAAAATGCAGCGAGCGCACTGCACTTCAAGGATCGGTATACCCCCGCCTCTTCTTCCCTCAAATGTCGGGTCGCGGTAAGCTGCGCCACAGTGGCAGGTCCGATGGCATCCGCCGTCAACGAGGCGTTTCCAAGCCCTGCGACCAACACGCAAAAAGAGTCGTCGATCGTCTTCCCGGTTGCCTGCATCGACATTGCCCGAAGCTCGCGTGCCAAAAGACGTTCCGTTGCCATCTGTGACCGGCGAGGAAGCAGATGCAATCTGCCGCAATCGATGGTCAAATACTTGCCGCACGGCTTCCCGCATTCCTTCGCCACATCTTCATTTTTTAGATGCAATCGCGTTATTTTCCCGCCGTTATGCTCCTCGGTCCTCACGTCTGCCCCCGTCTGCTTTGTCTGCTTTTTTTCAAGCATCTCACACGCAAGATCTGTGCGTATATCAAAATACACTAAAATCACCCTCCTTTTTCGTGCAAAAGGTCAACACACTAATAATATTGGTAAGAAAATTCACAGAATATACATTAAAAAATTTTGGAATCTCTTGAAATTTTAAATAAAATGGTTTATAATATAGGGGTACATATGGCGCCCGTCGCCGATTCCGATTTTTACTCAAGAGGAGGATTTTTACCACTATGTCAAAGCGTATCCTTGCACTGTTATTATGTGCCGTTATGCTCGTTCCTTGTTTCTCAGGTTGTGCCAAGAAGGACGAGGACGATCTCGGCGCATACATCACGATGTACCTTACGGATGATGTCTACGACTTCGACCCCGCAAATTCTTACTACAATACCGACGCTACAAACGTTGTCGGATTGATGTTTGACACGCTCTTCAAACTCGATAAGAACGGAAAGCTTCAGAAATCGTTGGTTGATAAGTACGAGTTCAAGCAGGATAAAAGAACCGGCGAGCAAGTACTTGAACTGACTCTGAAGGAAGCTTATTGGAGCAACGGTACTCAACTTAGCTCTTCGGACGTTTTCTACGCATGGAAGCGTCTGTTGGATAACACCACCAACTATGCAGCGGCATCCCTGCTTTACGACATCAAAAATGCTCGTGCCGTAAAGGAAGGAAACCTTACTTACGACTATATCGGTATTGAGGCCCCCAGCATTCAACTCCTCAAGATCACCTTTGAAGGTCCTGTCGACGAAGAGCAATTCCTGCTCAATCTGACCAGCCTTGCAACCGCTCCCCTTCTTGAGAGCTACGTTTCCAGAAACCCCGACTGGGCAAAGAAACCCTCTCTGATGGTAACCAGCGGCGCATACAAAATCGGTAAGATCGTTTACAAGCCCTATGCCGATGAAAACGGCGTAGAATCGATCGTTGATAACAACGCAGTCAACGAAAATGGTGAGAATCGTGTTGAAATCGCCAACCCGCTTAAGGAAGTTAACTATTTCTACCTGGAGCGTAACAAATTCTATTATCGCGACACCAAGCGTGATGACATTGACGAATCGGTTACCAGCTATCGTATTTTGGTAGATTGCTCTAAAACCGATGAAGAAATTCTGCAGGACTATAAAGATGGCAAGATCTTCTATATCGGAAGCATCCCGCTCTCTTTGCGCGGCGACGCATTGGTTCAGGCAGAAGCAAAGCTTTCCAACACGCTCTCTACCTTCGTATGTTTCTTGAATCAATATGCCGTTATTGATGACGGGGCAAGCGGAACCACCCTCTTTGCAAATGCCAAGGTTCGCGAGGCACTCTCTTTGGTGATTGACCGTACGGCAATTGCAAACGAAGTCGTTTATGCACAGGCAGCTACCGCATTGGTTGCCCCCGGTGTATTTGACGGTGTTAAGAAAGCGAAAAAAGATTTCCGCGAAAACGGAACGGCTTCTCTTGCAACCACCGCAAATAAAGAAGCGGCTCTTGCTCTGTTGACCGAAGCCGGCATCACCAACCTTGCAAAGTACTCCTTCTCTATTAAGGTTGCGGCTTATGACGAAGTAAACGTTGCAATCGCTACCAAAATTCAGGAAGCTTGGGTTGATCTTGGATTCACCGGTGTCACTGTTGAAAAAATGGCCACCATTCAGAACAACGACGTACACAAGGAACTGATCGGTACGCAAAAGCCCGCTCCGACCGACATTTGCGACGATACCTTTATCGAGGCTCTGCAAAACGGTAATTACGAGGTTGCCGCATTTGATTATACCGCATACTCGGCAGATGCTTACTCGGTTCTTTCCAATTTCGCATATGCATTCTCCGGAATGTCCGTAAACATTCAGAACTCGATGGACGGTTCTAATGTTTCTATCATCGAATCGAATCTCAACTCTACCGGCTACTTTAGCATTGAATATAATAATTTGATGGAAGCAATTTATTATATTCCCTACTTCGCATCGCTTGATAGTATTTCGGCAGACTCTTATCTGAACCAGATCAACCAGAAGAAACCTTACGTTGATGCGGTAAATACTTTGGTTCAGAATTCCACCTACTCGATCCTTGAAACCATTGATGACATCAACACAATTGATGCGAAAAAAGTTAAGGACGGCAAACCTACGAGTGACGACTATTGGAGCTCCTAAGAAAAGCTTTTGAAGATCAACAATGCCATCATAGCAATTCAGGATGTAAAACTGAACCTGCAAAGAGCATATGAGATCGTTGGTCAACCCGTTGCAAAGGCAGAGGAACTGAATGCGGCAATTGCTGCGGCACAAACTGCTTATGCCACCTTTGAGAACATCAAGAATCCCAGTGACGCACAACTCCAGACCGTTAAGAACGCAATTCTGGATCAGTTGAACGTTGTAAAGGTTATTTTGGACGAAACAAACACGCTTTCTCAACAGGTAACCGACACCCGTACGTTGTATCAGGTAATCGAGAAGATTTACGCAGATAACGGCATCACCCCCTCCAAGAAGAGTTCGGATTGGAGCAAGCAAAAGAATATTCTGTTGCATAAAGCAGAAGAGCTTTTGATGAAGGATATGCCCGTCATTCCCATTCTCTTTACACAGAACGCGACTATGATTAGCGACAACCTCTCCAAGGTTGATGAAACCTACTACATCCCCGCATACTTCCGCAAGACAAAGTTGAAGAACTACGAGCAATACACCTACACCCTGATCAAGAAGAACTTGAACACCGGTAAGGAGATTTCCTCCGAAGTCTGCTCTATCTTTGACGAGTTCCCGGTTGCTAAATGGGATCAGATGGGTCAGACCATTGTCGAAGAGATCGATTTGGAATAAACACAAACAACACACTCCCCCGAAGGCACAAGCTATCGGGGGAGCATTATTATTCGTCAGGATTTTTAGAAAAGCCCTTGACAGACGAAAAAAAACATGATATAATATGTAGGAATTAAAAATGCTATGATGAAGCTCGCCACCGGAAATAACGGTATCCCAGAGATCGCTGCCATTGGCTGTAAGCAGCGTATACCCTTTCGCTTGGCATTTCCCTTCGGAGCAGGTCAGATGAGCGCCACGCAACGTTAGTTTGATCCGGCAGGCACCGTTATCAGCCGTCAAAGTGTTGGCTTTGAGCCGAAATTCGGGTGGTACCGCGGGTTGCTTTGCGCCTCGTCCTGATGTATGGACGGGCGTTTTTTTATTTCCCGTACCATTTGCGCAAGGCTTCACCAACCAAAAAAGAAAGGACAAAAAAGAATGAAAGAAATGCTTGCTCGAATCCGTACGGAAGCGTTGGAACAACTCCAAAAAGACGACGTCGATACGGAACAAATCAAAATCAAATACCTCGGCAAGAAGGGTGAACTGACCGCAGTTTTGCGCGGCATGGGCGCACTGACACCCGAGGAACGCCCCATTATCGGTCAACTTGCAAATGAGGTTCGTGCCGACATTGAAGAGGCACTTACCCAAAAGATGAAGGCGCTCCAGGCGGCGGCGCTTGAAAAGAAACTGAAAAGCGAAAAGCTTGACGTTACTATGCCCGGAAAGCCGATGCCTATGGGACATATGCATCCTTTAACCCAGGTTCAACGCGAGCTTGAAAACGTCTTTATCGGTCTTGGCTTCTCGATTGCCGAGGGCCCCGAAGTAGAGCTTGATTACTATAACTTCCAAGCACTTAACATTCCCGAAAATCATCCCGCTCGTGACACGCAGGATACCTTCTATATCACCGAAAACGTCCTTCTCCGTACACAAACCTCTCCCGTTCAGGTTCGTACGATGGAGCATCAAAAGCCCCCCATCCGCGTCATCTCTCCCGGTCGGGTATACCGTTCCGACGCGCTTGACGCAACGCACTCTCCCCTCTTCCATCAGTTGGAAGGCTTGGTTGTCGATAAGGGCATTACCATGGGAGATCTGAAGGGTACACTTGAAATCTTTGCGAAGAAGATGTTCGGCGAAAATACAAAAATCCGTTTTCGTCCCCATCACTTCCCGTTCACCGAGCCATCGGCAGAAGTTGACGTATCCTGCTTTGTTTGCGGCGGCAAGGGTTGCAGACTGTGCAAGGGCGAAGGTTGGATCGAAATTCTCGGTGCCGGCATGGTTCACCCCTTCGTGCTTTCCAATTGCGGCATCGATCCCGAGGTTTATTCCGGCTTTGCGTTCGGTCTGGGTTTGGAACGTATCACCATGGCAAAATACGGAATCGACGACATTCGCTTGTTCTATGAGAACGACGAACGCTTCTTGGAGCAGTTCTGATAGGAGGTAGAAAATATTATGAATCTTTCCAGAAATTGGCTTTCTGATTTCGTCAACGTTGACGAGATCGATCATAAAACATACTGTGACCGTTTGACCATTACAGGCTCTAAAGTTGAGGGGTATGAGGTGCTTGGCGAAGACATTGAAAACGTTGTTGTTGCCAAGATTACCGCTATGGAAAAGCACCCCGACTCCGACCATTTGTGGATTTGCCGTCTTGACGCGGGTGAGGCTCACGGCCACGATATTCAGATTGTAACCGGCGCACAGAACGTGTTCGTTGGCGCATTGGTTCCTGCGGCACTTCCCGTAGCAAAGCTTCCCGGTGACGTTGTCATCAAGGCAGGCAAATTGCGCGGCGTTGAGTCCAACGGTATGCTCTGCTCGATGGGTGAATTGCAATTGACGCCCCATGAGTGCCCCGGAAAAGAAGAAAATGGCATTCTCATTCTTGATACCGAATATGAAAACCGCATCGGCGACGATATTCGCGACGTTCTGATGCTTAAGGATACCACCGTAGAGTTTGAGATCACCTCCAACCGTCCCGATTGCCTTTCGGTAATCGGTCTTGCCAGAGAAACTGCGGTTTCCTTTGGCAAGGAGCTGACCGTAAAAGAGCCCACCGTAAAGGGTGCCTGCGACGGTGATAAAGTTGATAATTATATTAAGGTAGGCATTTCCGCCCCCGATCTCTGCTACCGCTATGCCGCAAGAGTGGTAAAGAACGTTAAAATCGCGCCCTCTCCCCTTTGGATGCGTATGCGTTTGCGCGCATCGGGTGTACGTCCCATCAACAACATTGTTGATATTACCAACTACGTAATGTTGGAATATGGACAACCGATGCACGCCTTTGACTACGCGCAGTTGGATGGCGCCGAAATCGACGTTCGCCGCGCCGCCGACGGTGAGGCATTCCGTTCGCTCGACGATATCGATCACACCCTCGATTCCTCCATGTTGGTCATTGCGGATAGCAAAAAGGCTTGCGCGTTGGCAGGCGTTATGGGTGGCGCAAATTCCGAAATCAAAGAAAACACGACCACAGTTGTTTTTGAGTCGGCATGCTTTAACGGTGCATCGGTTCGCGTAACCGCAAAGAAAAACGGTATGCGTACCGAGTCCTCGGCTCGCTTTGAAAAGGGCTTGGATGCAGAAAACTGCATGGCAGGACTTCAACGCGCCTGTGAGTTGGTTGAGTTGTTGGGCGCGG
>JAZRGI010000171.1:0-4040 GCA_045644105.1 Eubacteriales bacterium
GGTCCCCGACATGGACAAGCTTGATCTTGACTTTGCCGCAGTGGTAGACCACCGACAGATGCGCGGCTTCTTCCTGCCCGAATGGAGTGAGGAGCGCTTTATCATCGGTACCGAACCCGGAACGCGTATCACCGATCTCAACGCGGTGCGTGCGGGACAAAACTCGATCCACTACAATATGCTCTTCCCCAACAAGTACGGTCTTGCAATGGTGCTTGCCAACTTCCCCGAATTCAATTTCCGCGGAGATGAGCTTACCGGCTCCTTCTCCTACCCCAAGTTTACAAAGGAGCGATTCTTTGAGCTTGGCGAATACGTTCGCTCAATTGGCGGTGTCATGGTTCATCCGCATCCGAAGTTGAGCCTTGCCTCCGATGATCCGATGGATTACTATATCGGCGAGCATACCTATTTGGAAACGCTTTACGGTTCCTACACCTCGCATTCCACCTATAAAAACTACGAGCTTTGGGTTGCCCTTCTGGCGGCAGGTAAGCGCATCTATGCCTCCAGTGGATCCGACTCTCACGGTGCGGTCAGCAACAATGCCCCCGCAACCTTCTACACGCACGAACGTTCCGGCAATGCATTCCTTGCGCAAATGAGAACCGGTGACTATACAGTCGGTGGTGTAGGTATCAAGATGTGCATCGACGAGCATCCGATGGGCTCGGAGATCGAGTGGAAGGAAGGCATGACGTTGACGGTTCGTATCGAAGACTTCTACAAGCATACCTGGAAAGACAAAACGGCGTATGAGGTACGCGTGGTAACCGACCGAGGCGTTGCTTACTCGTCAATGTTCAATGGAAAGGTTGATCAAAAGTTTGTTTTGGAAGTACAAAAACGCGCCTTCTACCGCGTGGAAATCTACGACCTGACACACGATTGTTGGATCGCACACGGAAATCCGATTTGGATCGACTAATCAAAGCATACATATAAAAGATCGCGGCTTGCGTTTGCAAGCCGCGATCCTTTTAATTTACTTTTCGATCAAATTGCGTGTACGCCAAGCTCTTTGTCGGCGTGCTCGGGATCCAGATTGTACTTCTGTGCCTTGCGGTACTCGAAGAACTTCTTGGATACCTCCGGGAAGAGCGCGTAGGAGAGAACGTCCTCGTCCTGCTCGAGATACTGTGCGATCTCGGAACGAAGCTGCTCCAACTCGGGCTTGAGATCGTCTGCGGGACGGTAGGTAATGGGCTTCTCGTCACCGATGATCTTCTTGGTAAATTCAGGATCGATCGGAACTGCCGTCTTACCGTACTCACCGCGTACGATACCCTTGAATTCTTTGGTAACCATCTTATAACGCTCGCCCATGATAACGTTGAACACTGCCTGCGTTCCAACGATCTGAGAAGAAGGCGTAACAAGCGGAGGAAATCCAACATCCGCACGTACGCGCGGTACCTCCTCCAAAACGTCGATCAACTGATCCGACTTGCCTGCCTGCGCAAGCTGACTCATCAGATTGGAGAGCATTCCGCCGGGAACCTGATACATCAGTGCGTTAACGTCAACCTTAAGTGCTTTAGGATTAAGCAAACCGTTTGCCATATACTTCTCGCGCAGAGGCGTGAAATACTTGGTAATGGTATCAAGCGATTCCAGACTGATACCGGTATCGTACTCGCTTCCCTGCAATGCCGCAACCATTGCCTCCGTGGGAGGTTGAGAGGTACCCATTGCCATGGGAGAAATCGCGGTATCGATTACGTCTACGCCTGCCTCAACCGCCTTCATGAGTGTCATGGAAGCAAGACCGGAGGTGTAGTGGGTATGCAACTGGATCGGAACCTTAACCGATTCCTTCAATGCCTTTACAAGATCATACGCATCGTAGGGCTTGAGAAGTCCTGCCATGTCCTTGATACAGATCGAATCTGCACCCATTTCCTCAAGCTGCTTTGCGTACTTGGAGTAATACTCGAGCGTATAAATGGGACCTGTGGTATAGGAGAACGCCGCCTGAACGTGTCCGTTTTCCTTCTTGGTTGCATCAATTGCGGTCTTGAGGTTACGGGGATCGTTCAACGCATCGAAAATACGAAGAATGTCGATACCGTTTGCAATCGATTTCTGTACGAAATACTCTACGACGTCGTCGGAATAGTGACGGTAGCCGAGAATGTTCTGTCCGCGGAACAACATCTGCAACTTGGTGTTCTTGACACGCTCGCGGATCTTGCGCAGACGCTCCCACGGATCCTCATTGAGGAAACGCATACAAGAGTCAAAGGTTGCGCCGCCCCATGCCTCAAGGGAGTGGTAGCCGATCTTGTCCATTTCTCCGTGGATCGGCAACATTTCCTCGGTGGTCATACGGTTTGCAATCAGCGACTGATGGGAGTCGCGGAGAACCGTTTCTGTAATTTTTACTTTAGCCATAAACTATGACACTCCTATCAGTGAATTTTAAGCAAATGCAGCAAGCAATACGCCTGCGGCAACGGCAGAGCCGATAACACCTGCTACGTTGGGGCCCATTGCATGCATGAGGAGGAAGTTGGAGGGATCTACCTTCTGTCCTTCCTTCTGCGATACGCGCGCCGCCATGGGAACGGCGGATACGCCTGCGGAACCGATGAGAGGATTGATCTTTCCACCCGAAAGCTTGCACATAACTTTAGCAGTCAGCAAGCCGCCTACCGTAGAAATCATGAATGCCGTCAGTCCGAGTACGATAATAAGAAGGGTTTCAAAGCTGAGGAAGGACGCCGCAGTTGCGGTTGCACCGACACTGATGCCCAAGAAAATGGTGATGGTATTCATCAATCCGTTTTGCGCGGTTCCCGAAAGTCTTCCGGTAACACCGCAAACGTTCAGGATATTACCGAACATCAAGCAACCGATCAGAACCAATGCATCGGGAACGATCAAACCAACGACAACGGTAACGATGACGGGGAAAACGATCTTTTCTGCCAGGGTAACCTTGCGCAGTGCCGTCATCTTGATCTTTCTTTCGCTCTCGGTGGTCAAGAGATTCATCACCGGAGGTTGGATCATGGGAATAAGTGCCATATACGAGTATGCCGCAATTGCAATTGCGCCGAGCAGTGCGGGAGCAAGCGTTTTGGTAACCGTGATCGCCGTAGGACCGTCCGCGCCACCGATGATACCGATGGATGCCGCCTCCGCAGGCGAGAATACGGTAAGTACCGCGCCGGAGAAAGCAACAAATACGCCAAGTTGCGCGCCTGCACCAATGAGCAAGCTCTTCGGGTTGGAGATCAGGGGCGTGAAGTCAGTCATCGCGCCGATACCGATAAAGATAATGCAGGGGTAAATACCGGTTTTAACACCAATGTACAACAGGTCAAGCAGACCTCCGTGCTGAAGGATATAGTTGAAGTTGGTATAAGCCGAGGTGATCAAGCCGTTCTCATAGGTAAAGCTATAGATCTCGCTGTAAGGAACAAAGTTCTCACCAATCACCATACCCAGCTTCTCCAACTCAAGCTCGGGAATCAACACGCGGTAGGTTTCAACAAAGCTCTGAATATCCGTAAGCGATGCACCCGTAAACATATCGGCAGTTCCGCCGTGTCGGATGATCTCGTTCAGCACATCAAAATCCGAGAAAAACCAATATCCCGAATGGAACAAGCCGCCGCCGGGAAGGTTGGTCAGAAGCATACCGATCGCAATGGGAAGAAGCAAAAGCGGCTCAAAGCCCTTTACGATGGCAAGATAGACAAGCACACCAACGATTGCAAGCATGATCAACGTCTGCCAGGACTTTGCCTCGATGCTATTGATCAACTTATATACGCCGGTGGATTGCCAAAAGTTTAATAAGCTATCCAATAAAGATTGCATATGACTCTTTCCTTTCTACAAATTTTATGTTTGTGAAAAGGAATCAGTTCAACGTTACGAGAACCGCTTCGGTTGCAACAGAAGCCCCCTTTGCAGCTTCGATCGAAGCTACAACACCGTCAGCGGGAGCCATAATGTCGTTTTCCATCTTCATAGCTTCGAGAACACAGAGAACGTCGCCCTTCTTAACAGAATCGCCAACCTTTACGTTA
>JAZRGI010000172.1:0-4805 GCA_045644105.1 Eubacteriales bacterium
TATGTAGAAGAACTTTTCTATGATCAGGACAACCTTCCCAACCGTGTCTATACGTTGCTCGTTGACGCCCAAAAGAACACCTTTGACATGGGAAGCGCCAACGACGGCTTTGCGTATACGCTCGACACGCCGGAAATGCGCCAAACCACAGAACAGCATATGCGTGCCGCCGTAAAAAACGGCAAAAACGTAATTGCCGGCGTCAGCGGAGATTTCTTTGACATTGACGACGGATACCTTTTGGACGATTATCATCCCTTTGGCTTGACGGTTAAGGAAGGACAAATTATATCGCTTGGGTCACGAGATTATCGTCCTCCTATCGGCAAGGGACAAAATGCCCGCGGCTTTTTTGCCATCAACAAAAGCGGCAAGCCGTTGATCGCGTTAGATTCCGAATACAGTGACGAAATGGAACTTGAAACGGCGGTTGGCGGAGCGTATATCCTTGCAAAAGACGGCAAAACCAACTTTATCAAGCATCAACACGACATCATTCACGGCGGTGTTCATCCGCGTACGGTTGCCGGTTTTGACGATAACGGAAACGTTGTTCTGATGGTCATCGACGGCAGACAACCCATACATTCTATGGGTGCTTCCCTGCTCCAATGCGCACTTTTGATGCAGCGTCACGGAGCTTCGGACAGTCTGTTGTTGGACGGTGGCGGCACCTCCTGTATGGTTTTGCGGAACCCCAAAACCGACATCTATGAGATACCCGATAAGCCCAGTGATTTTTGGTTGCGCCGCATCTACAATTCCATCCTGGTCATTTCCAAAAACGCCTGATCTTTTCACCGCTTCAAAAGAAGGTGGTCCATCAAAAAAGTGCCGTTACCTCGCTTTTTTGCAAGGTATCGGCACTTTTGTTTTTATATGATTACATTCATCAAAAAGCGTTGGGAAAAGTATCTAAAACGCAGCTTTCAATTTTGGTCAACCAACCAAAAATAATCGGCTTTAAATATGATTTTCTATAAAGCTATTGAAAAAAACGGCGTATCATGGTATAATTTTTGTTGTTTAGTATTTTAATAGAAAGGAAGAAAAAAATCATGAACAGACACCAATTCAAAAAGCCGCTTTGCTTTTTACTTGCACTTTTTATGATCTTCACCTTGACAGCTTGTAATGACAAGAACTCCGACGATCCCAATGCAGATGACTTCGTCGCCCCGACCAAGGAGTTTACGCCTTCCGAAAATTTTGTAATCGTCCGCGGTGAGCTGTACGCCACCGATGCCGACATTGCCGATTCTTGCTATTACCTCAAAAAAGCTTTTGAGGCGGCTTACGGTTACACGTTGGAAATCGTAACCGATAAGGTTGCGCAATCCAATGACCGCTACGAGATTCTCGTTGGCAATACCAACCGCAGACAATCGCAAGTCTTTTCGGATAACCTCACCCTCAACGATTACGGATATAAGATTCCTAACGAAAAGACAATCATCATCTGCGGCGGAACCCCCGACAAAACACTTAAGGCGGTTGAAAGGTTCTGCGAGGACATTCTGACCTACTCCAACAAAAAGGCAGAAACCGAATGTCCCACGATGCTCACCAACACCCAGTTTGCCTTCCACGACACCTACCAATACACCTCGCTCGAGATTAACGGTATCCTTCTTGAGGACTACACCTTTGCGATCTCCTCTCCCGCAGATATTGAGGGTGCCGTTGCATTCCAGAAGGAACTGTGCAAGTACACCGGTCAGTTACTGCCCATCATCCTCGAATCCGAAATGACGGGAGATGAGGAATCGATCATCCGTATTGGCGCCGCCTATCGCGACGGTAAGGGTTCCAACAATCTCAACGGTTATATGATCAACAATTACGTTGACGAAAAAGGAAACGTTATCTGCATCGATGCTGCCAACACTACGGCTTATAAGAATGCGATCAAGGATTTCTTCTCCAAAGTTATAAAAACCGAGAACGGCACCTCCGTGCAGTTCACCGTAAAGTCGGAAACCGTTTCCTCGGTTGCCTGCTACAGTAAGAGCGGCACCAAGATCGACAAGGATGGAAAAGAGACCAAAGACAATGACTACACCCATTGGATGTTGAAAAATGAAGAGCACACCGAACTCTTGGACGGTCTTGACTATTATGAGCAGCTCTTCTACGACGATGAAGGCCTTCCCTATCGCGTATACACTCTCATCGTGGATACCAACAAATACACCTTTGATATGGGAAGTGCCGACGACGGAGTAAAATACACGCTTACAAAAGACGAAAAGCAAACCACACAGGAGCATATGCAAGCCGCTGTAAGAAACGGAAAAAACGTGGTTGCCGGCATCAACACCGACTTCTTTGATATTGAAGACGGATATTTGTTGGACGACAACCATCCCTTTGGCATGACCATCAAAGAAGGCAAGGTCATCTCCACCGGATCGATTGATTGCCGTCCCCTGGTCGGCAACGGCGAAAACGTTCGTCCCTTCTTTGGCGTAGACTATGACAACAATGCCATCATCGCGATGGAAAGCGAATATACCTCCGCAGACAAGATCGCAACACTTGAAACGGCGTGCGGCGGTGCATACATCCTTTGCGAAGAAGGTAAAACCAACTTCTTCAAGCTTCAGTATAACATCATTCACGGCGGCATCAACCCGCGTGCCATTGCAGGCTTCCGTGAGGACGGAACCGTTATCCTGATGGTCATTGATGGAAGACAACCCGCACACTCCAACGGAAACTCACTTCTGCAAACCTCTCTTCTGATGCATCGTTTCGGCGCATCGGACGCAATTCTGTTTGACTGCGGCGGCTCCGCAAACCTCGTATTGCGTGATCCCGACACCAATAGATACACTACCGCAAACAAGCCCTCCGACAAAGATAGCAACGGCAACAACATACTCCGTCCCATCTACAACTCCCTGTTGGTTGTTGCAAAGTAAACTAATATTAAAATATAAGCCTATCATGCCGAAGCCCACAAAAACATCACCGTGCTTTGTGGGCTTCCCACTGTGAAATCTGAACCTTAATCTCTTCCCCTCACTTATTTTTACTCTATAGTAAAGGAATCTCCTTTTATGAAAAAGTATTTTTCAATCAAAATCATCAGTCTGATTCTGGCGGTTTTCACGATCCTATCGCTCACCGCCTGCGACAATTTTGGGCAAACTACTCCCGAACAAACCGACGAACCAAATAAAAAGCCCGTCGTTATGCTTCCTTCCGATTTTGTTCCCGATGCCGACTGCAACATCGTTTACGGCGCGCTTTATTCGGAAAATAAGCAGATTCAAAATGCTTGCAAATATTTAAAAAAAGCATTGCAAGCAGCTTATGACATCACGGTAAACATTGTAGACGACACGACCGAAGTCAATGCAAAAAAAGAGTTTCTGGTTGGTAACACCAATCGCAGTGACTCCCAAAGCATTTCGGCTACGCTTTCTCTGAACGATTATTCCTACTACGTTTCCACCAATCAGGTGGTTGTCATCTGCGGCGGTGCTCCCGAACAAACCTATACTGCGGTCAAGAAATTCTGCACAGACGTTCTGACCTACGACGGAACCGCCGTTACCACCCCAAATCCCGAAATCAAACTCAAGGCAGAATACAACTACACCGAAGAATACTCCCACGGTATGTTGACGATCAACGGTATCCTCTGGGAAGATTACACATTGGCGGTTTCCTCCGCAAGCGATATGCAAGGCGCGCTTAAGATCAACGAATACTTCGGTAAATACACCGGTTACACGTTGCCGATCATCCATGCATCGGAAATGACCGGAAATGAAGAATCGATCTTCCGCATCGGTGCCTCCTACCGCAACGGATCGAAATCAACTACCGTTAGCGGCTATATCATCAACTCCTATCAGGACGACGCCGGAAACGTTATCTGTGTGGAGGCAAATTCCGACAGGCTTTACGAAAAGGCAATTGACGAGATCCTTTCCCGCGCTACCATGCAAGACGATGGAACCGAAATCAACTACACCATTGAAAGTGAAACGGTTTCCAACATCACACTTTCTTCCACCAAAACAGAATACAACCATTGGGTAATCGCCGAAGAAACCACCACCGAGCTTTCCGAGGGCCTCACCTATACCGAGCAGCTCTATTACGGTGCCACCGGTCTTCCCTACCGCGTTTACACTCTGGTAATCGATACAAAAATCAACACCATCGCAATGGGTTGCTCCAACGATGGCTACGCCTTTACCGTTCCGGAAAAGGATAGACAAACCATTCAACAACATATGGAAGCGGCTGTGCAGAACGGTAAAAACGTTCTTGCCGCCATCAATGCCGATTTCTTTAATAACCGTGAGGTTGTCGGTGACTACCGGCCGTGGGGCTTTACCGTCAAGGACGGAAAGTTGATCTCCAAAGGAAGCCTCGGTGATCGTCCCAAGCTAACCGATGACAATATTCGTCCCTTCTTTGGATTTACCAAGGACGGTCAACCCATCATTGCGATGGAATCCGACTACAAATCCCAGGAAATGATCGACACTTTGGAAACGGCGGTTGGCGGTGCTTGGATCCTGACGCAGAATGGTCAAATCGTCTACAATAAAAACCAGGGTACCGTTACACACGGCGGCGTTCACCCCCGTGCGGTCGTAGGCTACCGCGAAGACGGAACCGTCATTATGATGGTCATTGACGGAAGACAAGAGGAACACTCCAACGGTGCCTCGATGTTGCAATGCTCGCTTCTGATGCAACGCTTCGGCGCATCGAACTCGGTTCTTCTGGACGGCGGCGGATCGTCTTGTATGGTTCTGCGTGATCCCGACACCCGCGTTTAT
>JAZRGI010000173.1:0-2035 GCA_045644105.1 Eubacteriales bacterium
GTTTCGGTGCCCGGCTCGACGTCGGGATCCAGGTCTGGCTCGGATGCACTCTCCCCCGCAATCAACTCGGTAAGCGACTCCCAAAGATCTCCCGTCGTGTCGATGGTATCACAAGCCGTCATCGGCAGAAGCATTGCCGCACAGAGCAACAGACATAGGATTTTTCTGATCATGTTTTCGATCCTCCCTTTGCGTTTTTTGCATTTAGCGCAATTTCTATGTCTATTATATCATAAATATTTTCCCATTGCAAGAAAAATTTTTTTGACGAAACGATGATTTATAAACACCCCCCTTTGAAATGGTCGGAATGAAAGACAAAAACGGGCAAACCGCGTTTGCCCGTTAAAATCGTTTTGTTATTTTCCGTCCTGTTGCGGATAGAGGAACACCGAATTGGCGTTGTTAAGGTCAAACTGCGAGTCCAACCACTTGACACGCGCCTCTACCCAATCGCGCGTCTTTTCGGCGTACTTTTTGTGATCCTTGGAGCGTTTCCAAAGCGCCTTGTCGCCGTCGATCTCGTCCTTGTAGTATTTGACGATGCTATTGAGCACCGGTGTCGTATTGGTAAATCCGTTGGATTCCTCATACACCTCGTCCCATACGCGGCAGACCTCCTCGCGGAACCAGACACAGTTGAGAACCATGACGTACCAAAGATTGCGGTAACCGGCAAGAAGCTTATCGGTATCCGTGTAGTTATATTTCTTGTAGCCGCCGATGGCACTGTCAAAGTCCCACGGACAACCAAAGGTCAGAAGCCCCGTGCCCTGCTCGGAGAAATCCACCCACATATAAAAGCTCTTTTTGCTTTGGTCACCGTTTCTCAAAAGCTCACTGTGAATGTACATCCGTACCCAGGAATCAAGATCAAACACCTTACAGAGCGTGGTCTTGGAGTCGGTATTCACGACCTGTACCAAATCAAAATTGGCGTCAAACTCGTAATAGATACCCTCTTGCGTCGCATAATAGAGGATCCTGAAGAGATTTTGCATATACTTTTCGGCAAACGCGCGTTGCTCGACCGACAGATCGTCGTTCTTGATGGAAATGAGCACGTCACGGGTGGACTCGTCGTTGGTGGAGTTGTTGAATTCCGAGCCATCGTCAAACAGTCTGATCACCCAATCACTATAGTTGAGAATGATCTTGCCATCTCTGTAGGGACCGCCCTGATAGATCGGCGAGGAGTCCATCTCAAATAAATAACCCGACATCACGTTGGGCGAGTCGGCTCCCGCCTCCTCGATGTTGATACGGTTCTGATTGACCTGGCTCTGCTCCGCAAGCACGTAAACTCCCCAATACTTGCCGTTGAGCGTCAGTTTGACGTATCGCCAATCCGAACTGTAGTTACCAATCAGAGGTGCCGCAAGCGTCAGTGCGGTGGTATTACGAACCATCGAATCATCGTAAGGCTCGGAAAGCAATACCCAACTCTTAAACTTTTCTCCCTCATGCATACCAAGCAGATTCTGTTTGGACGAGAACTTGATGCGGTAGGGCTTTTTGTCGGCACGCGACGTGGAATTGCCTCGCACGCGGATACCCGCCGCCTCATCGGAAAAATTGAATGCGGGGTTACTGCTTGCCTTCAATGAGATTTCACAATCGAAATATTTGTCAAGATCATTGTTGTCACGCACGATCTCCACACCGCCCGCGTCGATCTCCATCTCGGGCATATCCTGCGGAACGATGCGGATGAGGCACTGCGTATCTCCACCACCCGAAACATAAGAATATCCCTGCTTGACTGCCGTTACCGTACCGTTTTGCACCGTCACGCAATCGGTGGATGCCGACCAGACGATGTCGCTTGCCGTACCGTTACCGCCGCAGGCATCGGTAGAAAAGCGCAGATTGTAGGTGTCGCCTTCAAACAGATACAATACGGTATCCTTAATGACGGCAATCGGTGTCGGAATCGGTTGGGGATTTGGCAACTCCGGCTCGGCATCGGGGTTCGTTTCCGGCTCGGCATCGGGGTTCGTTTCCGGCTCGGTTTCGGGATCGGTATCCGGCTCGG
>JAZRGI010000174.1:0-3530 GCA_045644105.1 Eubacteriales bacterium
GGCAATCGCCGAGGTGGGCGAGAGCATCTCACTCTTACCGGGGCCCCCGGCAGGTCCCTCATAACGAATGACCACAACGTCGCCCTTGACGATCTTTCCGCCGTAAATCGCGGCAATCGTTTCTTCTTCGCTCTCAAATACTTTAGCGGGGCCCTCATGTACCAACATTTCGGGAGCAACCGCGCTTCTCTTAACGACGCATCCGTCGGGTGCCAAATTACCTCTCAAAACGGCAATGCCGCCGGTCTTACTATAGGGATTATCCACGGTGCGAATAACCTCGGGATCAAGGTTGACCGCGTTTGCAATATTTTCACCCAGTGTCTTACCCGTACAGGTCATAACCGACGTATCAATCAGATCCAAGGACTCCAACTCCTTGAGCACCGCATATACGCCGCCCGCCTCATTCAGATCCTCCATGTAGGTAGGACCTGCGGGAGCAAGGTGACACAGGTTAGGAGTTTTCTCACTGATGCGGTTCACCTCGTCAAGACTGAACGGTACACCGCACTCATTCGCGATTGCGGGGAGATGTAACATACTGTTGGTGGAACATCCAAGCGCCATATCGGCGGTAACGGCGTTACGAATTGCCGCCTCGGTCATAATGTCGCGGGGCCGGATATTCTTCTTGACAAGCTCCATTACCTGCATACCGGCGTGCTTTGCAAGCTCGATACGCGCCGAGTAAACGGCGGGAATGGTACCGTTGCCGCGAAGTCCCATACCGAGCACCTCGGTCAGACAGTTCATCGAGTTTGCGGTATACATACCCGAACAGGATCCGCAGGTAGGACAAACCTTTCTCTCAAATTCGCACAGTTGCTCCTCATTGATCTTACCTGCCGTATATGCGCCAACCGCCTCAAACATACTCGAAAGACTGCGCTTTTTACCGCCGACACGGCCCGCAAGCATAGGACCGCCACTAACAAATACGGTGGGAATATTAAGTCTTGCCGCCGCCATCAGAAGTCCCGGAACGTTCTTGTCACAGTTGGGGATCATGACAAGGCCGTCAAAGCCGTGCGCCATAACCATCGCCTCGGTACTGTCGGCAATCAGATCACGCGTGACCAATGAGTACTTCATACCAACGTGTCCCATCGCGATACCGTCGCAAACCGTGATTGCGGGGAACATAATCGGCGTTCCTCCCGCCATTGCGACACCGCGCTTTACGGCATCGGTAATCTTATCCAGGTTCATATGTCCCGGAACGATCTCATTATAGGAACTGACGATACCGATCAGAGGACGCGAAAGCTCCTCGTCGGTAAGTCCCAGGGCGTGATAAAGCGAACGATGCGGCGCATTTTGAAAACCGTCTACAATTTTTTCCTTCACCATAATCATTATCTCCAATCATTCTGCTATTTGACTCCGAAAAGTCACTGTAAAACGCAACACGGGTATATTCCCTGCTCCGTCTTTTGCAAAGACGGATACCTCCGCAGTAATGAATCTACCATCGGAGGCATCGATCCGCGCAAAAGCGCAACGCTTTCCCAAACGGTTGACGTTTGGGAAAGATTGTGCGCATAGGTCGTAGATCAGTTGTTGATCAACTTATCCTCGTCGCTCCAGCTGTAAAGCTTGCGGATATCCTTACCGACGATCTCGGAGGGATGCTCTGCCGCAATCTTGCGCATTGCGTTGAAGTGTACTTGAGAGCCCGCATCCGACATATCCAACAGGAAGTCCTTTGCAAAGGTTCCGTCCTGAATATCGGAAAGAATCTTCTTCATTGCCTTCTTGGTTTCTGCGGTAATGATCTTGGGACCGGTAATATAGTCACCGTACTCTGCGGTGTTGGAGATCGAGTAGCGCATACCCTCAAATCCACTCTGGTAAATGAGGTCAACGATCAGCTTCATCTCGTGAATGCACTCAAAGTATGCGTTTCTGGGATCGTATCCTGCCTCAACAAGGGTTTCAAAACCTGCCTGCATCAGTGCGCAAACACCACCGCAAAGAACTGCCTGCTCACCGAAGAGGTCGGTTTCGGTTTCGGTTCTGAAATTGGTTTCCAGAACGCCTGCACGCGCACCGCCAATACCCAACGCATATGCAAGACCGATCTCCAGAGCATCACCGGTAGCATCCTGCTCAACAGCGATCAGACAAGGAACACCCTTGCCAACCTGGTACTCACTGCGAACCGTGTGACCGGGCCCCTTGGGCGCGATCATGATAACGTTTACGTTCTTGGGAGGCTTGATGCAACCGAAATGGATGTTAAAGCCGTGTGCAAATGCCAGGGTCTTACCCTCGGTCAGATTCGGCTCAATGCTTTCCTTGTAAAGCTTTGCCTGCTTCTCATCGTTGATCAGGATCATGATCAGATCTGCCTTTTGAGCAGCTTCTGCGGCGGTGTAAACCTCAAGTCCCGCAGCCTCTGCCTTTGCCCAGCTCTTGCTTCCCTTGTAAAGACCGACGATAACGTGTACACCGGAATCCTTAAGGTTGAGTGCGTGTGCGTGTCCTTGAGAGCCGTAACCGATGATGGCAACCGTCTTGCCGTTCAGTTTGTTCAGATCGCAATCCTGTTGATAATAAATCTTGTTTGCCATAATGTTTTTCTCCTTTATTTATCAGAAAAATATTTTTTATTTTAAAATTTCGGATCACTTATTGAAAAGTGTATTATTGCCGCGCTCGAGCGCGACGATACCGGTACGGCACATCTCAATGATAATGTCGTACGACGCCATCAACTTGACAAATGCGTCGATCTTGGAGGGATCTCCCGTAATCTCGATGCTCATTTCCTCCACGGTATAGTCGATGACCTTTGCACGGTAAACGTCTACGGCGGAAAGCACGTCGTCACGGTGTTCTTTGGTGTTCTTGACCTTGATCAACATCAGTTCGCGTTGAATGCAATCGTCCTGCAAGACTTCTACCTTTTTGACGTTGTAAAGCTTCCGCAGTTGATTGATCAACTGCTCTCTGGCATATCCGTCGCCACTGAGCGAAATGGTAATGCGAGAATAAGCCGAGGACTCGGTTTCACCAACCGTTAATGCGTCAATGTTGAACCCGCGTCGGGTAAACATACTGGTAACGCGTGTCAGAACGCCAAATCGGTTATCTACGTAAACCGCGATTACAAATTGGTTTTTCTTTTCCATCACGTCACACTCACTTTCTGACAATAATATCGTCGATCGATCCGCCCGGAGGCAACATAGGAAGCACGAATGCGTCCTTATCGATAACGGTGTCAATCACAACGGGACCGTTTGCGTTTTGCGCCTTGCGGAATGCCGCCTCAAACTCCTCTGGTGTGGTTGCGCGATAAGCTTCGGCACCAAACGCCTCGGCAAGCTTTACGTAATCGGTCTGTCTTCCCAGAACCGTGTTGGAATATCGTTTATCAAAGAAGAGTGTCTGCCACTGACGAACCATACCGAGAACACCGTTGTTCATCAACACGATCACCACGGGAATCCGATAGGTCACCGCGGTGGCAAGCTCGTTGAGGTTCATGCCGAAGCTTCCATCTCCCGTAATCAATACGGTAG
>JAZRGI010000175.1:0-5464 GCA_045644105.1 Eubacteriales bacterium
CTCGGGATGTCCGATCTTCTGGTAGTGAGAGTAGTTGGGATCGGTACCGAAGAATGCAGACTTATAACCCGAAACGGTCAACGGCTTCGGATAACCGATTGCGTTGAGAACCATGTCGAGAGAGTAGCATCCGATATCACCCAAAGCGCCGATACCTGCGGTCGCATCCTCAATAAAGGTGGTGCCGAAGGGAGTCGGAATACCACGGCGGCGTCCACCACCGGTCTGAATGTAGTAGATCTGTCCAACCGCGCCGGAATCGTCGACCTTCTTGATCATCTTCATGTTCGCGTCCATTCTGGGCTGGAAGCCGATGGAAAGAATCTTTCCGCTCGCCTTCTCTGCCTTCACAACTTCAATTGCCTCCTCGAGGGTTACGGTGAAGGGCTTCTCCAACAGAACGTGCAGACCTGCGTTCAGTGCATCGATTGCGGGTTGTGCGTGCTGACGGTTGTAGGTACAAATCGTAACTGCGTCAAGATTCAAGCTCTTGTCAGCAAGCATTTCAACGTGAGAAGCATACTCGGTCTTAACGTTCTCTACTCCGTTCTTCTCAAAGAAAGCCTTTGCCTTGCCGGGAATCAGTTCGCAGCCTGCAACGATCTCTACGTCGGGCTGCTTAAGCAGAGCCGTAATGTGAGAGCCTGCGATCCATCCGCATCCGATAAAGCCGACGCGAACCTTCTTGGTTGCATCAATGACCTTTGTTTCTTGGTTTACCTTAAAATCATCCAATCCCATGATTTAAGTCCTCCTTATTATATTATTATATTATAACAAAATTAGTTTCCGATGGTGGAAAGGTATGCGCGGCTCTTTGCGGCGCACTCTACGGGAGTCAAGCCCATGGACTCCTTGTCCTGCTCAACGACTACCCACTCAGCACCTGCCGTCTTGGCAGCCTTGAGGATTGCAGGGAAATCCTGCTTACCCGACCCGACGGGACGGAACTCAAAGTTTGCGGGACGTGCGGGAGCCTTCTTTTCGATACCGATCAACTCATACATATCGTCAGACTTCTCACCCCAGAAATCCTTCAGATGGACAACGGGAGAGCGACCGGTGTATTTGAGCAAATACTCGGCAGGATTCTCTCCGCCAACGTTTACCCAACACATATCAAGCTCGGTCTGCAGAAGATCTGCGGGAACTTCCTCATAGAGAACGTCCAGTGCATACTTGCCGTTCAGTTTCATAAACTCGAAATCGTGGTTATGATACAGAAGCGTCATGCCAAGCTTCTTGGCAACGCCACCCAGCATTGCGATGTTCTTGATGACTTCGGGGAAGAGATCAGAATCGGGGCGATGCTCGTTAGCAAGATAAGGAACAACGATATACTTGCATCCGATGGTTGCATATTGTCCCATAACACCCTCGGGATCTGCGACCATATCTACGTAAGGAACATGCGCTGAAATCGGAACCAGACCGATATCGGCACACATCTCGCGAACTTCTTCGGGAGTGTGCTTGTACAGTCCGGCAAACTCAACACCATCGTAGCCAAGCTCCTTTACCTTTTTCAAAGTTGCGTACAGATTTTTCTGTGCCACATCTCTCAAAGAATACAATTGGATAGCAACAGGAAATGACATTTCTTGCGTCTCCTTTATTTTTTTCAAATTAAGGCAAATGCCTCTGTCTTAATTATAAAATATATGAGAAAACTTTTCAAGACAGGAATAGTGAAATAACAGACAAATATTGCTATCTATTTGTGTGACAAATATTTGATCAAACCTTGATCCGCCATAATTCGAATATCGTACAGAGTTTCTCCGTCGCGAACCGTCAACAAATAGAGATGATCAGAATCGATACGGCAGGTATAATCGTAGACTCGCCTTTCCTTTTGGCTTTTTGCAAGCTTTCTCGCCTCTTTGGAAGAGATCGGGCGCACCTCGACTACGTCATTTACGGAAACCCGGCAAACAACGGTAATACGTCTTCCGCAACGTTCGGTCACCGTAAAATCGGGCACATCGGTATTTTCGGCGAATTCAATGCGATAGCAAAAGTCGCGGAGCAAGTAACGTGTCGATACGATCACCACACCCGTCATGCAAACAAACGAAAGCAACTGCAAAATCGCCGGGAAAGGCAACCCCGGAATCTGTGAAATTCCATAAAGAAAAAATCCGACTCCAAGCAATCCGACAAGGATCAGAAGCTCCTTCTTTTTAGGCTCCTTTGGAAAATATTCGTACATTTCAACACCTCGCTTACAACAGATCAAGCGCCTGCTTCAACAAGCTTTCGGCAATCACGGGATCTGCCCTTCCCTGCGTACGCGACATAAGTTGCCCTTGCAAAGAGCGCAGTGCGTTAGTCTTGCCACGGCGATAGTCCTCGACCGCGCGCGGTTGTGCTTCCAAAACTTCCATAATCAATTGCTGCAAAACTGCTTCATCGCGAATTTGAGCAAGTCCTTCGCTCGACACCGCATCCTTAACGTCAAAATCAGACTCTACAAGCCTTGCCAAAAGTTTTTTTGCGGTAGCACTGTTGATGACGCCCTCTCCCAAAAGCTCTGCAAGATCGGCAAGTCGAGGTGCTGCGATCGGTGCCGCAAAACGATCTCCGGCACAAAAGCGAAGAAGGTCGGAGAGCAACAGATTGAGCGCGATCCTCGGATAAGATGTCTTTGTTGCCGCCGCCTCGTAATAATCGGCAAGCGCCCTGTCTGCCGTCAACAAAACGGCATCTCCCGGGCGGACACCGTAATCACGGAAAATGCGTTCGGCACGTGCCGCGGGAAGCTCCGGCAGAGATTCGCGCAGAGCATCGATCTCGTCTGCGGTCAGAGCAATGGGGTTCAGATCCGGTTCATGCAGAAAACGGTAATCAAAAACATGCTCTTTGGTGCGCATGGGATATGTTTGGTCGGTAACGGGATCATAGCGTCGCGTTTCCATCACCACCGGCTCGCCTTTTTCCAAAAGCGCGCAGTGGCGCGCAAACTCAAATTCGATCGCCTTTTCAATAAAGGTAAAAGAATTGAGATTTTTTACCTCGGTACGCGTTCCCAGTCCGGGATCGTTCGGTCGCCGCACCGAAATATTAACGTCACAACGCAAAGATCCTTCCTGCATACGTCCGTCCGAGATCGCGCAGGTTGAAAGGATCGAGCGCAATGCGCGTACGTATTCCGCCGCCTGCTTGCCGGTTCGCATATCGGGCGCCGAAACGATCTCGATCAGAGGAACACCGCATCGGTTGTAATCAACCAGAGTATGCTCTCCCGTATGGATCAGTTTTCCGGCATCCTCCTCGATGTGGATCCTCGTAATGCCAACGCGCAAATTCCCCTCATCGGTGGAAATGTCGAGATAGCCGTTTTGACAAAGCGGAATTCCCGCCTGCGAAATCTGATAAGCTTTTGGAAGATCGGGATAAAAATATTGCTTACGGTCGATTCGGCTCAACTCCGAAATTTCACAATTCAGTGCCGCTCCCGCCATAACGGCAAGTTCTACCACTCGGCGGTTGAGCTTGGGCATCGCACCAGGGAGTCCCAAACAAATCGGACAACAATGGGTATTCGGCTCGGCGCCAAAGGACGTGGCGCAAGAGCAAAAGATCTTACTCTCGGTCTTCAGTTCGGCATGAACTTCCAAACCGATCACCGCTTCATAGTCTGCATATCTCATGAGTATACCTCCTCAAGATGACACGCAACCTCCAACAAAAGCCCCTCCGAAAAAGGTGCGCCCGTCAATTGAATCCCCAGAGGGAGTCCGTCGGCATTCGTACCAAACGGAACCGAAACCGCAGGCAATCCCGCAAGACTGGAATAAACCGCGCAAAGGTCGGCACGACGGCGTTGCATCGGCGATAAAACGTTGCCGCGAAGGAATGCCGCACTGGGTGCGGTGGGTGTCAGAATGAGATCGTATTGTTCAAGGATCTCCTCCATCGCCCTTCTAATATGCACACGCGCTTCAATGGCACGGTCGTAATACAGGGTGCGCTTTCCTTCCGAAAGCATATATGTCCCAAACAAAATACGGCGTTTGACCTCTGTTCCAAAACCTTCGGCGCGACTGTTTGCGTACAAAGAGAACAGATCCTGCGCGTGCTCGGAACGTCTTCCGAAATTCACACCGTCGTAGCGCGCCAGATTGGAGGATGCCTCTGCGGCGGAAATGACACAGTATGCCGCAAGTGCCGCATCGGGCGACGGCAAACTGACCTCACCGATCTCGCAACCGCAAGCCTCAAGCGCCTTGATCGCATTCTCGGTTGTCGCCATAACTGCGGGGGATACGTCACCCTCCCGCATCAATTCGCGTACGATCGCCACGCGCAACTTGCGGTCACGCTTACGCGGAGCACACGAAAAATCAATGTCGGCAGGACATACGACGGTCGAATCTCTTTCGTCGCGTCCCGCAAGCACCGACAGTACCATGCCGCAATCCTTTGCGGTTTTTGTTACGATACCAACACAATCCAACGATGACGCAAGCGCGATCATTCCGAAGCGCGAGATCAATCCATAGGTCGGCTTCATGCCAACGACACCGCAATAAGCCGCCGGTTGACGAACCGAACCGCCGGTGTCGGAACCAATCGAAAACGCAGCTTCATGTGCCGCAACCGCAGCGGCGGAACCGCCGGACGATCCTCCCGGAACGTAGTCGGGATGGATGGGATTGCGCGTCACACCAAGTGCCGAGGTTTCGGTGGCGGAACCCATTGCGAACTCGTCCATATTCGCCTTTCCCAACAGGATCGCGCCCGCGTTCTTCAGTTTGGAAACGACGGTGGCATCGTAGGGCGGCACAAAGTTCTCCAACATTCTCGAAGCGCAGGTGGTACGAAGCCCCTCGGTGCAAAAATTGTCCTTGAGCGCATAGGGAATTCCGTCAAACGCCCCCCTCGACTCACCTCTTGCACGCCGCGCGTCGGATGCCATCGCATCACGCATGGCAATTTCGGTATCCAACGTCAAAAAGGCTCCCACGACAGGCTCTTTTTTCTCGATTTGCGCAAGATAAGCGTTCAGCAATTCGGTTGCCGAATATTCGCGCTTTGCCAACGCCTCCGCATGCTCATAAACACTGCGTTGAATCAGTTCAGTCATGCTCTACCTCCTCAACCACACAAGGCACGGGAATGAAATCGCCGTTGCGTGCGGGCGCACCGGCAAGCCACATCTCGCGGTCAAGACTCGGTGTAACACGATCCTCGCGCATCCCCCCAAGTCCTTGCGGCTTTTTTTCGTCGGTCACGCCGTTGTCATACGCCAAAAGCGCCGAAGAAAGCTCCTCCAGCGCGCCAAGATCGTTGCAATATTTTTCCCGTTCCTTTTCGGTCAAAACCAGTCTTGAGCGTCTTGCCAGAAGCTCAAGCTCTTCCAATGATAATTTCATAGTTTCTCCGTTATTTTCCTACGCAAAAATGTGAAAAGATTTGTGAAACGATATCTTCAGACACCGATCTGCCGTCAAGCTCACTC
>JAZRGI010000176.1:0-4078 GCA_045644105.1 Eubacteriales bacterium
GGAAGTCGGAGGCCAAGCGGTCTTAGGAAGACAATGGTTCCACTCAACTCCTTGGCTCACAGAACGACATGGCTACGATCCGACTTGCTTCTCTGTTGGGTGAAACCGCGGCGGAAACGAAGATCGCGCTTACCAAGCTAAAGGAGTCTATCGGCGATGAATGATTTGTGTGCAGAGATCGGATATAAAAGCATCAATCATGTCGGTGAAGAGCTTTGCGGCGTCCACGTAGACATCATTGAGGAGAGCGACGCCTCCACCGTTGTGGTGTTGGCGGACGGACTTGGTTCGGGCGTGAAAGCAAGCATCCTCTCCACCCTTACCTCCAAGATCATCTCCACCATGATGTCGGCAGGACTCCCCATTGAGGAATGCGTATCCACCATTGCCGCAACGCTTCCCGTATGTTCGTTGCGTGGAGTGGCATACTCTACGTTTACCATTATTCACCTTTTGAATAATGAAATTGCCGAGATCATTCAATACGATAATCCGCACGTCATTATCATCCGCGATTATGAGCAATACGATTATCCGAAGACCGAGATGAACATCGGCGGCAAAAAAATATATAAGTCGGTCATCAAACTGCAGGAAGACGACGTATTTATCGCTATGAGCGACGGTTGTCCCCACGCAGGTATGGGCGGCAAATACAACTTTGGTTGGAAGCGCGAGGAGATTGCCGGCTATATGCAGGCGTTGGTAGCGGGCGGATATACCGCAAAAAACCTCTCCACCATGTTGGTTGACGAGTGCGACAAACTATACGGCCATAAACCGGGTGACGACACCACCGCCTGTGTTGTCAAGATCCGGAAAAGAGAACCCATGAACATTCTCTTCGGTCCGCCCTCCAACAGAGATGACGCAAACCGTATGATGTCGCTTTTCTTCTCCAAAGAAGGAAAACACATCGTATGCGGCGGTACAACTTCGTCGATCGCCGCAAAGTTCCTCGGAAAACCCGTTCAGGCAAGCCTTTCGTTTGAGCGCAGTGACGTTCCTCCGATCGCACGCATCGAGGGCGTGGATCTTGTAACGGAAGGTGTCATCACAATGAACAAGGTCATCCAGTACGCAAAGGATTATCTGGGTGAGAACGAATTGTACGAGGATTGGAACTTCAAAAAGGACGGTGCCTCCCTCATTAGCCGTCTGTTGTTTGAGGAGGCAACCGATATCAATTTCTACGTAGGTAGAGCCATCAACCCCGCCCACCAAAACCCTGACCTTCCGATCAACTTCAACATCAAAATGAACCTTGTTGAAGAGCTTTCCGATTGTCTGAAAAAGATGGGTAAACGTATCAAAGTTAGTTATTTTTAATTATCGATAGGAGAATTACAATGCAAAAGAAGATTACTATTATTGGTGCCGGCGCCGTTGGCGCAACAACTGCGTTTGCCCTTTTGACTCGCGGTGCAGCATCGGAAGTCGTTCTGATCGACGTAAATACGGAAAAAGCAAAGGGTGAAGCGCTTGATATTAAGCAAGCAACTCCCTTTATCGACAACTGTGATATCTATGCGGGAACCTATGCCGATGCAGTCGGTTCCGACGTTGTCATCATCACCTCGGGTATCGGCAGAAAACCCGGACAAAGCAGACTTGAATTGGTACAGACCAACGTCGGTATCATCAAGCAGATCTCGACCGAGATCGTAAAGGCGGCTCCCAATGCCATCTACATCCTGGTTGCAAACCCCGTAGACATTCTGACCTACGCATTCTTGAAGTATACCGGACTTCCCAAGAATCAGGTTTTCGGTACCGGAACGGTTCTCGATACCATCCGTCTGCGTACACGTCTTGCCGAAATCTACAACATCAACAAGCAACAGGTTCACGCAAACGTTTTGGGTGAGCACGGCGATACCTCTTTCGTTGCATGGTCTACCGCAACCATTGCAGGTGTTCCGCTTGCCGAGTACAACGACGCAATCGCATCGGCTTACAAGATCCCCAACGACTACAAGCGCGAGGATGTTGAAACCTACGTTAGAAAATCCGGCGGAAAGATCATTTCCAGAAAGGGTTGCACCGTATACGGTATCGGTATGACCTCCACACATATTGTAAAATCTCTTAGCGGAAGCGCAGAGACCGCACTGACAGTATCCTCTTTGCACGAGGGTGAGTACGGCATCAGCGACGTCTGCCTCAGCTCCCTCTCCCTGGTCGATCACACCGGTGTTCGTTCCATCATTACGCAAAATCTTTCCGACGAGGAGCTCAAGCGTATGCACGAGTCCGCAGAAGCACTCAAGGCTGTCATCAGGAGCGTAGAATTCTAAAAATATGAGAAAATTTGATACTAAAGTTCAACATCTGAAATACAAAGTTTTGCGTGAAGTCGCAAGACTTGCATGGGAGGACAAGCTCCTGGATAACCTCATGGATATTCCCGGCAAGCTCGTTCCCGGTAAGGAAGCAACCATGCGTTGCTGCGTATACAAAGAAAGAGCAATCCTTGGCGAGCGCGTTAAGCTCGCTATGGGTGGTGATAAGTCCAATCCGAACGTGATTGAAGTCATCGAAATCGCTTGCGACGAATGTCCCGTTGGAGGCTATGAGGTCACCAACGCTTGCCGCGGTTGCTTGGCGCACCGTTGCGAGGACGTTTGTAAGTTTGGCGCGCTCACCTTTGACTCTAATCACGTAGCGCACATCGATAAGTCCAAGTGTAAGGAATGCGGTGCCTGCGCAAAGGTTTGCCCCTTTGCAGCAATTGTCAGCCGCAAGCGTCCCTGTCAGAATGCCTGCAAGGTCAAGGCGATCTCGATGAACGATGAGAAAGCGGCAAAGATCGATAACAGTAAGTGCATTCAGTGCGGCGCGTGTGTCTACCAGTGTCCGTTTGGCGCGATTTCCGACAAATCGTACATATTGAGCGCAATCGATCTGCTCAAGAACAGTAAGGCTTATTTGGCAGACAGTGATCAAAAGGTATATGCCATTGTCGCGCCCTCTATTTCGAGCCAATTTGCTTACGCAAAGCTCGGTCAGGTCATCACCGGCTTGAAGAAGCTCGGATTCCACGATGTTATCGAAGCCGCACTTGGTGCCGATATGGTGGCAATGTCCGAAGCAAAGGAGCTTTCCGAAAAAGGACTGCTCACAAGCTCCTGTTGCCCCGCGTTCGTTCAGTATATCAAGTCCACCTTCCCCAATCTTTTGGACTACGTTTCTCACAATATGTCCCCCATGGCAGTGCTTGCAAAATATATTAAGGAAACCACTCCCGGAGCAAAGGTTGTCTTTATCGGTCCTTGTACCGCAAAGAAGGCGGAGGCGCAGCTGGAAACGGTGCGCGATTATGTGGATACGGTTCTGACATTTGAGGAGCTGCAGGCACTCTTTGACAGCCGTGATCTGGATCTTTCTGCGATGGTGGAGGGTGTTCTTGACAATGCCTCCTACTTTGGCCGTATTTTTGCGCGTTCAGGCGGCCTGACCGACCCGGCGGCACAGGCAATGAAGGGGCTCAACATTGATTTCACCATCAAGCCGGTCGTTTGTGACGCTATTGAGGCGTGCCGCATGCCACTGCTCAAAAAGAGCAAAAATGCATTGGACGGAAACTTCATTGAGGGTATGGCCTGCATTGGCGGTTGTATCGGCGGAGCTGGATGTCTGACGCATGGTGAAAAGAACAAGGCGGAAGTTGACAAGTACGGACGCGAAGCATTGGAAAAGACCATTGGCGACGCTGTATCTGTATTGAATTATGAAGTATAGTAAATGAGAGGTAGAGTATGAATAAGATTACCATCATCGGCTCCGGTGCTGTCGGTTCGACGATTGCGTATACGCTGACCGCGCTCGGTCTGGCATCTGAAATTGTCATCATTGACATCAACGGTGAAAAGGCACTGGGAGAAGCTATGGATATCCGTCAGGGAACTCCTTTTTCCGATCCTTGCTCGATCTATGCGGGTAGCTATCCCGATGCGGTTGGCTCGGATATCGTTGTAATCACTTCGGGTGTGGCAAGAAAGCCGGGTCAGTCTCGCTTGGACCTTGCTCAAACCAACGTGGATATTCTCAAATCCATCACACCGCAGATCTTGAAGTA
>JAZRGI010000177.1:0-3951 GCA_045644105.1 Eubacteriales bacterium
CGCCGGAGCTCTGTACATTTTTTTGAATGATCGATGCAGGCAACCGTTGTTGTCTGTTTTCTTGATGGGTGCTATCCGTGACTGTCTTTACCAAGAAATCAAGCCTTCAAATACGATCTGATCGGCAACCTGTTGCAAAAACTGCGCATCGGCTTTTGGAATCTCATACGGGGAGAGTTGCGTGGCGGTTTTGGCAAACAACGATGCAAAAAATACACAGACGGCAAGGTATGCGCCATGCTCGCTTGTATGTCCGTGATCGGCTCCCCACAAATCAAACGGCAGGCTCTCGTCGGCTTTTGCAAACGCGCGATTGACGTAAGCGCAGTTGACGTCCAACCGCTCCGCAATCGACGAAAACAACTCGTCAAACGCCATACTCTGCGCCCTCGGATCTCTGCCAAACGCCTCGTATCCGTAGGGTGGGCGCACGTAAAACCATGGTATTGCCCCGCTCCTGCGGATCTCGCGTATCAGGGTATCGCACGCCTCGATACAATCGTTTCGATGATCGGTGTCCGCCACGCAGTTGCCGTTATCCTGCAAAAATACAACGTCAAATCCCTCGCGGAGCTTTTCCAATACCCGTTGTCCATGCTCGGTTGAGGCATCGGCGTGTTGGGTGAGCGTATAGCCTCCCGGTGTCAGTCGTTCCACCTCGAGCTTGTATCCAACCTCTCCCGCAAGTTGCGCGAGCATTTGCGGAAGCTCATGCACGTAGGTGGCACTGTTCCCGATGAAGAGCAGGCGCAAAGGCTCCCCCTGCTTCTTTTGAAAATCTCCGTTCCATTTCATAATATTCCCTCGCTCTCTCAACCCCTTGCTTACAGGCGACTTGCACTGACAAGTGACGGGAACTGATACCAGAGAAAATCATTGCCAAAGCGCGGCATACTACCATCACTCGGTGCTCCGTCTATGCGCAGACGTTCCTCCTCCAACTCCTCCAAACGGTCACACGTGCCCGAAAGATAGGCATCTATGCGCATCTTGACGGTCCGGAAACGCGCTACAAGACCGCCGTATCTCAAATCGTGGATCTCCCATCCGAAGGGCTTGTTGTACTCCATCCAGGAAGCTCTGTGGCTTTCCCACAATGCCTTGACCTTTTGGACGATCACGTCGCATTCATTCTGCATTGCGCGCAGGGTATCGCGATCGTTTTGATCGTATGCCGCCTTCAGACGAATACCGAAGTCCGCCTTGTTTTCCAAAAGGTCGCTTACTCGGACAACGATATCATACGCCGATGCAAAAATGCCTTTCTCGGAGGTATCTCCCTTTAACAACTCGGTGACGGTGCGGAAGTGATTGCTTGTTTCGTAGCCCTCCAGGTGCTTATCGACCAAACCGACCATAGGATCGTTGTACAGATATGCGCGCGTCATGCTCATCATGGTACCGTCCTTTGCGTCAAAGCGCTCGGGCTTCTCGCACTTGACGATGGTATCGTAGGAAACACCGCACGCGGCACGGAAACAATCCTTGATGTTATCGGCATCGTATGCGCCGTGATAGTCGTAATCAGCATACCATGCAAGTCCCAAAAGACCAAAGATCAGAGAGCCTTCCGATCCGTTGTGCCAAATGGTGGCAAAGATCTCCTGTACGCCGCGATCTCGGCAGGCGTTGAGTGCGGGGATCGAATAGCCGAGCGAACGCGCAAAGAGAGGACAATGTCCGCTCCACGTCCAGATACCGCCCGCAAACAGCATATCCTTGCCAAACAAGCGGTGGTGCTTGTCGATATTGATCGTATAGAAATCCTCGTTTGGTCTGTAGTAATCCCAGAACACCTGTTGAATGCCCTTCGGAATACGCGCAATGACGTCATCGGTAAACTCCACGTCGGGGTGATATTCCTTGTATGGCTTGATGTTTCTGCCGGCAAGACGGAAAAACATATCGCTCCACATCATCGGCTCAAAGCCGTACTCGCAGCAGAGGTCGATCACCTTTGCAAGGTGCGCAAAGTAAATATCCTGTCGATCCTTGTAGCCGTATTTTTCGAGATATGCGCCGGTACCAAGATCGTGTGTTTCATCCATGCCAACGTGGATGCGGCGTGTGGTAAAGCACTCGGAAATCGAATCCAACATCGCGCGCAAAAGCTTTTCGGTCGTTTCGCTTCCCACCAGAAGTGCGTTTTCGGTATCCCTGTAGGAACCGCTTGCCCCCCATCTCAGGTGTGTTGCAAGGTGTCCGAGCATCTGCACGCAGGGAATCAACTCTATGCCCAACGACGACGCATATGCATCCAACTCACGCAATTCTGCCTTCGTATACTTTCCGCGCATATAACCAAAGTAGGGATAGCCGTCGATCTCATAGGTATCCTCGGTGTATAGCATATAAGTATTGAGTCCCATCAGTGCCATCTTCCGAAGCATGGTCTTGACGGTTTTGACGTTCATAACGGCGTTACGCGACATATCCACCATCGCACCGTTGGTTTTGAAAAGCGGTGTTTCGGTTCTTTCCTTTTTGGTGACACCGCTCTTGATCCAATCGGCAAGGGTGGCAAGACCACGCAAAAAGCGAGCCGTTCCGTCGCCATATGCGATGGTTGCGCGCTTACTGTCAAGTGTAACGGTCACGCGTCTTTCCATGTATTTTTCGACCGTAACAACCACGTCCGCGTTCGCTTCATTGGTTACGGTCAGTGACAGATCCGCCGCCACGATATCGATCGCCTCGCGCAATTCCTCGGCGTTTTGAAAACAAAGCTTCATGTTAATATCCTCCGTGTTATCTTGTTTCAATCGTATTCAACCACGGCGCAAGTGCCCGGTCAAGTTTGGTGTAATCGTCTACCGTGACAAAGGGAATGTCCGAAAGAAAAACACTTTCGTCATTGCCGCCAAGTCCGTAATCGTCGCCAACGAACACCACCTCGTGATGTGCCACTCCGTTCTCTCGACACCAAAGATCCAATGCATAGTACTTGTTGAAGGGCTTGGGCGCCATATCGAAAGAGGAAGATCCGCCGACAAATACGTTATAGTCGGAAAACAGATTGCACACCTCGTCGTAAATGGCGCGGCGGCGGCTTCTGTCGGGATCAAACGCAAGCTTATCCTGTTGCAGTGCGAGAGTTCCCAACAATGGAATCGTCAGACATCCCGATGCATGATACTCCACGTTGTCGCCACGAAAGTTTGCAAATCCATGCTTATCGCGAAAACGGGTAACGATCTCCTCAATACGGCCACGGTCGGTGACCGTGCAAACATCGTCGCGCACCAATTGCAACCCGCCGTTTTGATATTTTGCGTATTGCATACCGTAGTTGCCGATGACGTCTATCGGAAATTCACCAAGCTGGCGGTGAATTCGCACGCAGGTGCCTGCGCCCACCATCAGAAGTGTATAACGCGATGCAAGTCTTTCCAGAACCGCTCGGTTTTTCGCATCCAACGGCGTTTTATGTTGTGTGAGCGTTCCGTCAAGATCAAAGGCAAAGACTTTTTCGTTTCCTGTATTCGAGGTCACCTTCATTACAAACATCCTTTCCAAACGTCTTATTTTTCAAAATAGAGCGACTATCCGCAAGGACAGGTCATCCACCAAGTACATCATTCTGTATCATTGTAGCACAAGAGCGATCGCTTTGCAAGAGCAAACGCCAAAAAAAGCACAGAAGTTTGCTTCTGTGCTTTCTGTAATAATCATCTTGCTGTCGCCACTCAAAGAACCACCTGACATGAATCATACGCAACAAGACAGCCGATTTCGTCGGCGCGCTTTTCCAAAAGATGCTGCAGGGGGTTGCCGTTGTGCGAAAAGTGATTGACGTATTTCAGGGTCGAGGCATCGATCACGCCAATCTCCTCCAATCTCTCCAACACACGCGCAATATTGGGGAAGCCCATGTGGCACCCCTCCTCATCGGATATTGGAATATCGACGTTGGTACAATCAAGGCTCACCATATCAAGTCTTACTTTCTTT
>JAZRGI010000178.1:0-1535 GCA_045644105.1 Eubacteriales bacterium
CGGAAAGCGGCACATTCGGAGCATCCTTTTGTGGTGATGGGATGGTTGAAGTGACAGCGAATGGTAGAGAGACGAATGCAAACGTTCTCACGCGGTTTTGTAATTTTTGGCGCTTGTTGGGTGTATTGATATGCCAAAGTATCAATGGTCAAGTCGGGGTATTCGTCGGCAAGCTCCTCGGCAATGCGATTGACAAAGCGCAAAAGCGTTCCTGCGGCACTTCCCTCTTCCTCGTCAACGCGACGGCAGTTTTCGCACTCGCAGTTCTCTCTCCAGTCGTTTTGCGAGATCGAGATCAAACGCGCATCGGGGCATTCCTTCAGACGCTTGCGAACCGCCTCCACGCAAATTTCATATACCTCGGGATTGGTCAGGCAAAGCTGATTTCTGCCCTTATCCGTGGTTTTGCGTTCACCGTTTACAAGCGCAAAATACTCGGGATGGCTCTCGCCGTAAACCTCGGGGGGCACCATCTTCTCAAAGGTGTGAACGAACCATGCATACGGCATATTTCCACCCATGCGCTTGGGGATGTTGTGATTTCCGCCATTAAAACGGCACTTTACCGAAAAGCGAGGGCTTTGCACCGCATCGGCATAGTTGTGCGCGCGGTATTCAAACGCCGGCTTTTTGCAAATGTCATACGCCTCACCGATCTCCGGTGTGGGAATGGTTGGAATCTTCTCACAGTTGTGCGTAAAGAAGCGGCAACCAAGCGTTTCCAAAAACTCGTATACGCCGTAAATGACGCCGCGGTTGCCTCCGGCAATACAGAGCCTTTCGCCGTCCGAAAAAATGCGGAAGCCCTCTTCACCAAGATCGGAGGTGTCGATACCGGTAATATCTCCGATATAGATGCCGGGTTTGGGTTCTCCCGCCTCCTCAATTTGGAAGGATGCCGCCGTGATGCGATCGAGATAATATCGCATTTCCTTTGCGGCATACAGGGCGGTGGACTCCTTGTCGTTGAGTTGACGTGCGTTCAAATAAATAGCGACCTGCGGTTTTCTGTCTTGAGCCAATAACATTTTCAAGCCCTCCGTATGATATAGATATGATATTCTGTTCAGAACAAATTCAATCAGTCCTCTACGCGCGCACCGAGGATGTTGCGGTATTTCTGATAGAAGCTTTCAAAATATCCGCCGTCAAGAGCCTCGCGGATCTTTCTGGTCAGGTTGTTATAGAAATACAGATTATGAACCACCGCCAGATGCATTCCGACCGCTTCCTTTGCTTTGAGAAGGTGACGAACGTAGGAGCGGCTGTAATTGCGGCAGGCGGGACAATTGCAGTTCTCGTCAAAGGGACGGGGATCTCTTGCGTATTTCTCGTTGAGCAGGTTAATCTTTCCGTTCCAGGTAAAGAGATTTCCGTGACGCGCATTGCGGCTGGGCATGACGCAATCAAAGAAATCAACACCCATATGCACTGCCTCCAAAATGTTGCAAGGCGTGCCGACGCCCATGAGGTATCTCGGCTTATCTGCAGGCATATGCGGCTCTACCGCGTCGATGATGCGATACATCTCCTCG
>JAZRGI010000179.1:0-4129 GCA_045644105.1 Eubacteriales bacterium
CAGGACGGCATCCTGCAAAGCCGTATTTCCGCCGCCGACAACGGCAACGTCCCGTCCTTTGAAAAAACGCCCGTCGCAGGTTGCGCAAAAAGAAACACCTCTGCCGATAAAACGATCCTCCCCCGTAACGCCAAGCTTGCGATAAGAAACACCGGTTGCCAAAATGACCGTATCGGCAAGAAAAACCGACTCGCCGCACACAACCGAAAAGCCCTGCTCTTCCCGACGAACGGCATCCACGCGCGCAAAGGTGGATTCCAAGCCAAGATCCCGCAATTGCGACATCATCTGCTCGGCAAGCTCCATACCGCTAACGTTCGGTGTACCCGGATAGTTCTCTACGCGGTGCGATTGCAATATCTGTCCGCCGTATCCCTGCCCGTCAAGCAACAACACCGTTTTTCCCGCCCGACGCGCGTAGAGCGCCGCCGTCATTCCCGCCGGTCCTGCGCCGACGATTGCAACGTTATACCGTTGTTCCATTCTCATTCTCCTTTTTATTTACCGTTGATGCGCAATGACGTTACCTTTTTCTCGTCCGGCGTAACAATGCAGGACCAGTTGGTGTGGTAGATCACAAATCCCGGTTTAGAACCTGCCGGCTTTTTGACGTTGCGCACGTGTGTGTAGTCCACCTCTACGTTTTGTCCGTCGGCTCCCTTGGAAAAGTAAGCCGCGATCTCTGCCGCCTCGGTGAAATCGGTTACGTCGGGTTCCTGCCCCTCGCACAACATCACGGTGTGCGAGCCGGGAAGATTCTTGACGTGGAACCAATAATCATTTTTTCCCGCGAGCTTATGCGTAATGTATTCGTTTTGCAGATTGTTTTTTCCGCAAAGCACGCGAAAACCTCCGCTCGTTTTGAACTGCGCGACGGTTGGTGTTGTCGGCTTGCGCGAGAGTGCGTGACTCTTCATGCGGGAAGCATATCCCGAACGGTAAAGCTCGTCACGGATCTCCGCAAGATCCGCCCCCGTTTCGGCGTGCGTCAAGGCATCGAATACCGTATCGATATATCGCAATTCGGCCTCTCCCAACGCGATCTGCTTGGCAAGCTCGATCCTTGCCGTTTTACTCTTGTTGTATTTTTTGTAATAGACCTGCGCGTTTGCCGACGGAGAAAGTCGTCCGTCAAGCTCCACCTCAACACTTCCGTAGCTTCCGTCCTCATGCCAATCCTCATAATCGATCAGGGTTGCGCGTGTCATACCTCTGGAAAGTGTGTAGAGGCTTGCCGTGATCAGATCAGCATACTTTTTATAAACCTCTCCCTTATCGCAGTCGGAAAGTTCGGAACGTTGAAGTTCCAATTTCCGACGAATGCGGTTGTCGGCGTTGGTCAGAATTCTTAACACGTCGGACGCGCGTTGACGGATATGATTCTCCCGATCGCGCGTGCGGAAAAATTCATCGAGCAACAATCCGGCGCTATCGTATCCGCGCATCTCAAAATCCGCACCGTAGTGTGTCAACTCACAAAAGGCGTATTCGATCGGTTTGCCCTGCGATAAAATCATACAAGGCTTGAAATCCGACTCCCGAATCATGCGGATGACCTCAAAAAAGGCATCGATCACCCTACGACGGTCAGACAGACCAAGCGGTGTGTCTGTCTTGCCCGTAGCGCGAAAGGCGATCTCGCGTGCTACAGCTGCAGAAATTCCCAGGAAGGATGCCGTGATCCATTTATCAAGCGGACGGTCAAAGCCACCCTCGCCAAGCATCTGCTCAAATCGCGCCTCGTCGACGCGTGTGGGATCCTGTTTGTCCTGCGGAGGCGGCAACTCGTATTTCATTCCGGGAAGCACCTGTCGCAGACTCGACGTTGAAAAATCGACCGTGCGGAGTGCCGACACAACGCGGTTCTCCTCATTGGCAAAAATCAGATTACTGTATTTGCCCATGATCTCGGCGATCAGGCTTCGCGTACAGGAAAATCCCATCTCGTCGCGTGTTTCAAAGGTCAATACCGCAACGCGTTCAAATCCCGCCTGATGCACGTCGATCAACTTCGCTCCCTGCAAATGCTTCCGCAAAAGCATACAAAGCATGGGCGGTGTCATCGGGTTTTCCTTTTGTTCCACGGTAAATCCAAGCCGCGGTGTATTGGAACCGGCGTTAATCACCAAACGCTTGCCCCCTTCAAGACTGCGCATTTGCAGAACGATCTCGTCGCGCTCGGGCTGAAAGACCTTCTCCACCCTTGCTCCCAGCGACTTTTCACGGATCTCCGCAATCACACACGCCAACATTCCCGCATCAAACGCCATAAAAACTCCTCGTCTTTCGCTTTTTTCTGAAAATATTATAACATACGGTTGCAATTTTTACAAGTCAATGGTATAATATAATAAACATTTTTTATTTGCAAGGATTTTCCGTGCTTGCACGGCTCGTTCAAAATCTCCCGAAAGGAAGTGAACTGACATGAATCAGAAAACCGTTATCGGCATCGACGTTGGCGGCACTACTACAAAGATCGTCGGTTTTTACACCGACGAGAACGGAAACCGTAAGTTGATCGCTCCGCAATTTGTTCGCGCAACCGATCCCCTGACCTCGATCTACGGCGCGTTTGGAAAATTTACGGCGGAAAACAACCTGGAGCTCTCCGATATCGACCGTATTCTGATGACGGGCGCAGGTGCCGACGTGATCAACAAGCCGATCTACAATTTGAATTGCACCCCCGTTCCCGAATTTTCCAGCATCGGCATCGGCGGTTTGTATCTGTCCGGTCTTGACGACGCAATCGTGGTGAGCATGGGAACCGGAACGGCGCTCATCCATGCAAAAAAAGAGAACGGAAAATATCACATTGAATATCTCGGCGGTACCGGTGTCGGTGGCGGAACCCTGATCGGTCTTTGTCGAAAAATGCTCGGCGTAGACACCGTTGAACATATTGAGCAGCTCTGCCAAAACGGTGATATCGACAACATTGATCTGCGCATCAAGGATATCTCTCACGGTCAGTACCATGGGATCAACGAAAATCTTACCGCCGCAAATTTCGGCAAGGTTTCCGATCTCGCAACCCCCTCCGACCTTGCCCTGGGCATTGCCAACATGGTTGCCGAAACCATCATGATGCTTGCCGTTTTTGCCGCTCGGAGCTACGGTCTGAAAAACATCGTATTCATCGGCAATCTGACCACCATCACACCTATTCGCAACGTTTTTGAGCAACACGCAGAAACCTTCGGTGTCAACTTCCTGATTCCCGAAGATTCGCAGTTTGGCACCGTTATCGGCGCGGCACTCAACGACGCCGAATAATTTCAAAAAACAAACCTCAAAGAACCGTCGCAACACGCCTCTCTCCGAGGACGTACCGCGACGGTTCTTTTTGTGTGTTCACGCTTTTATTTTGCGTTCTGTCTGCGAAAATCCGACGGTGAAAGCCCCGTCATGCGCTTGATCAGTGAAGAGAAAAACTTTACGTCACGGTAGCCGACCATCTCGGTGATCTCGGAAAGACTCCGCCGTGACGAAGCCAGCAAACGGCACCCCTGCATCACGCGATAGTTTTGCAGATAATGGACGAAAGAAACTCCCGTGTCTTCCTTAAAACGCTTACTGACATATGGCAAACTGTAATTCAACCTTGCCGCAAGCTCCTGCAACGTCAACTCCTCCATATAATGTTCTGCAACGTAAGCGGCAACAAAAGCACTGATATCCTCTCCGGTTGCCGCCGCCTGCGCGTCATCCATACGGCGCAGGGTATGGATCAGAAGTTCGATGAGATAACAACGTACAAGCTCAAAATACCCCGGTCGGCGTTGCTCGGCTTCTTCCTGCATCAACCGCAGTAACGTGCGGATTCGTCCGTCCTCATCGTGAAAAACCATACGCGCGGGGTTCTGTACCAACGCGCCAAAGTTAAAGTGCAGGAGATAGTGCTCCAAGACCGTACGAAGACTTTTTGCCCCCTTCAAAACCGGATCCAACAACTCCGGAAGAAACAAACAGTCCAGATTGTCATATCCGGAAGCTTCCTTTGTCCGGTAGGAATGTCGGCTTCCGTAATCAACGATGAAATAATCCCCTGCCCCGAGCGTCGCGGTCTGTCCGTCAAGCGTATGCTCAACGTTTCCGCGCTCTATGTAGGTCAGCTCCAAAAAAT
>JAZRGI010000180.1:0-5747 GCA_045644105.1 Eubacteriales bacterium
CATAGGATTACGGCGTCTGCCGCAACGTTTCCGCCATCGGTTACGACACCGGTAATACGTCCGTCCTCCGAAAGAATCGAACGTACTCTTTGGCAGACTGTCTGAACGCCAGCCGTACGGCAAGCCGATTCAAGCGCCGCAACGATATCGCCTGCACGATCCGATTGCGGAAAGACGCGTTTGCCTCGCTCGGTCTTGAGCGCAACACCCTTATTTTCAAAAAATTTCTTGGTATCCTGCGTTGAAAAGCGAGTCAACGCCGTGTATAAAAAGCGCGGATTTGTAGGTACGTTGGTCAAAAATTCATTCATATCACAGTCGTTTGTGACGTTACAACGTCCCTTTCCCGTGATACGAAGCTTTTTACCGACGTGGGAATTTCTCTCAAACAGAATGACCTCCGCACCGGCTCTTGCCGCCGTAACCGCCGCCATCAGACCCGCGGCACCGCCGCCGATCACCGCCACGCGGCGTGCATCAGGATTGCTTGGTGTCATATACATCGTATTGCTCCCAAACCTCCTCCAAAATACGCAATCGTTCGGTCAGTTCATCCTGTTTTTTACGGGAAACCGCAACAACCATTGCATTGATAATACTGAGCGGAGCAACCAACGAATCCACGAAGGATGCCATATCGCTCTGCGCGATCAAAAGTTGGTTGGCATATTGCGCGATCGGAGAAAGCTTACTGTCAGTCAATGCAACCACGTTAGCGTTCTTGGATCTTGCGTATTCCACCGCATTGATGATCCGCTTGGAATAACGCGGAAAGCTGATGGCGATCATCACGTCACCTTCACCGATGCGCATGATCTGCTCAAACATCTCACTTCCGGACGTCGTCTGTACGAATTTTACGTTATCAAATATCATGCGCAGATTAAAATTCAAAAATCCCGCAAGCGATGACGACGAGCGTACACCGATGATATAGATGCGTTTTGCGGATATGATCCGGTCAACTGTTTCTTCAAATGAAGCGTGATCGATCTCTTCCATTGTACGACGGATCTTTTCCGCATCCGACAAAAGCACCTTGTCCAACACGTTGCCGTCACCGATCAAATGATTGGTAACCTCGATTCTTTGAAAAGAGGTCAACCGATTTCGGATGATCTCCTGCAAGGAATGTTGAAAATCGGGATACCCATCGTACCCAAGCTCGAGTGCAAAACGTACCACCGTAGACTCGGAAACGCCGACAATGGCACCAAGTCTTGCCGCGGTCAGGTACGCCGCCTTATCGTAACTTTCCAATATATACGTCGCGATGAGGCGTTGTCCCTTGGAAAAATCGGACATTTTATTTTCTATCGTTTTCAGCAAATCAACATTCATTTTAAACGAGCCCCACTACAACGAATCATTTATCAACACTCTTATTATTATACCCCAAAAAGCAATTGTTGTCAACCTGTTTTATAAACTTTTTGAAAGGTATTCCTTCATTTTCTCAAAGGTTTCATCACTGACGATATGCTCCATCTTACAAGCATCGTCAGACGCAACCTCACGACTGACACCGATCCGCTCCAAAAAATCAGAAAGCACACGGTGGCGTTCCAAAATCTTTGAGGAAAGCGATTTTCCGCCCTCTGTAAGCGAAATATATCCGTCCTCATCGATCGAAATATATCCGTTCTTACGCAAAAGTCCCATTGCGCGACTGACACTGGGTTTGGTATATCCCGTACTGTGCACAATATCGATTGCACGGACGTGCGGTTGCTTTTGTGTCAGGATCAGAATGGTTTCCAGATACATTTCCGAAGATTCATTCGTGTATTTCACGCGTATTCACGTCCCCCTCTCCTTCAATCGTTGTAAAGTTCTGCGAATTGCCTCGCGCGCCTGCGCGGGATCAGAAATCGCTTGAACCGCTTCTTCCATCGGGCACTGCCCACTTCCCTTTCTGTTGATTATACAAGGTGTCAAAGTACCATAACTTGCGCCGATACCGTGCGTTTGGAGAACGGCAAGAGCCCCCTCGCTCATCACATCGGCATATAACCAACGCACCCCCGCCAAAACGAACAACATTGCCGCAGCGCGACCGACGATGCGATCTGCCGCAGAAAATCCCGTCATCGTATAGCCGGCATCCAAGAAATCCATCATAGGTGCAATTCCCCGCTTTTCACTTGTGTAGAGAATTTCCCCATGACACAAAACGCAAGTCTTGGAAGGTTGCCCGGAAAGGATTATCCTGGCACGTTCAAGATCACTCATGAGCGTTCTCCGTTGATTGATTGCAAACGGAACAGGAGCAAAGGCAGAACGATCCATTGCAGAAGAATTCCAAACAATCCTGTGGGAATGGATTTCCAGACCGACATCAACGTTACACCCTGAACCTCAAAACATCCGACCGCAATCCCGATTGACGCCGCACGCAACAAACGTCCGCCGATTTGAGCGATCAAAAGCTTCACAAAGGACGGCATCTTCTTTTGACACAAAAGTCCGGCGATCAAGCCGTATCCGAGCAACTCTACCATCATAAATGGCAATGACTGCAGGCGAGGCATTCCCGACAACCAAAAACTGATCAACGGTGCGCACAAACCGGTAATGCCGCCGACATACGGACCTGCGTAAAGTCCCACCAAAAAGACAAAAAAGTGCATAGGAAGCAGCGCCTCACCCAGTGACGTGCCGAGTCCACTGATATGTCCTACCGTATGAACAATCTGCGGCAGTGCAACCGAAGCCGCGATCGCGCACAACGTCAAAAGCACCTTGTCACTGATTTTTTTGCGTGTTAAAGTCAAACTGTTCTGCATATTCTCATCCTTTCCAATCAATCCTCAAAGGCAGCCGCAACCTGCTTTAGCGCATCGGCAATATGGATGTGTTGCGGACAACTTTTCTCACATTTTTTGCATCTGATACAATCGGACGCCTTTCCGTAGGTCTGCGTCAGATTTTCATAATAAACCGCCTGCAATGAGAAATCACGGTTTTCCGAATGCTTGTCGGCGTTGTAAAGATCAAAATACTTCGGAATATTGATGCCCTTCGGACATCCCTCCACACAGTATCCGCAACCCGTACACGCCACTGCGATATCCTCATAAATGATCTTGACCGCAATCGGAAGCAGGGCTTTTTCGGCATCGCTCATAGGCTCAAAATGCTCCATATAACCCATATTGTCGGACAACTGATCCATATTGGACATACCGCTAAGCACCATAAATACGCCTTCACAGCTTGCGGCAAAGCGAATAGCCCAAGAAGCGACCGAAGCATCGGGACGCGCTTGACGGAACAGGTTTTCCACACGTTCCGGAACCTTTGCAAGGGTTCCTCCCTTGACGGGTTCCATCACAACGATAGGCTTTCCGTGCTCACGGCAAACCTCATAGCACTTGCGGGACTGAATCCCTTCGCTATCCCAATCCAGATAATTCAATTGAATCTGCACAAAATCCACGTTGGGATGTTCGTTCAGGACACGGTCCAACATATCGGCACTGTCATGAAAGGAAAACCCCATTTTTTTGATTTTTCCTTCCTTTTTCAACTGCTCGACAAACTCAAAGCTTTGCAGACGTTGCGCGGTCGGATAGGTTGTGGAATTGATATTATGAACAAGATAGTAATCAAAATAATCAACGCCGCACTTTTGCAATTGCTCCGCAAAGATGCGTTCCTGATCGCCTTCCTCCTTCAAGCGCATGGTAGGAAGCTTGCTTGCCAACTGAAAACTGTCACGGGGATAGCGTTTTACAAGTGCCTCACGAACAACGATCTCGCTTTGAAAGCCGTGATACATATAAGCCGTATCGAAATACGTAAATCCGTGCGACAAAAACTCATCTACCATGTGACATACCTGATGCATATCCACCGACGTCGGATCATTCGCATCCAAAAGCGGAAGCCGCATCATACCAAAGCCAAGCTTTTTCATAAAACCGAACCTTTCATATCTATCCGAGATATTACAAAGGGAGGTACCGTGATCGGTACCTCCCCCGTAGCACTCCCCTCTCCTTGACATCTTCGCGGAGAGCATGGAGGATAAAATTACTTTCTGTTCTTCGTGCTATTGATCATGGCAAACAGATCGCCAAAATCATCGTCATCTTCAGCCTTTGCAGTCTTGGCCGGTTGCGGCTTAGGCTGGGGCTTTACCTCAACTTTAGGCTCTGCCTTACGAACGGGTTGTTCTGCCTCCGCATTTTCAAAAACCGTGGTTTTGGGACGCTCTACACCAAAACGGGTAGGCTTCTTGCGATCCTTATCACGATCACTGTCGTCTGCCTTCTTCTCAAATCCGGTAGCAATAATAGTGATGCGCATCTCATCCTCAAGCTCCTCGTCAAACGCAACACCCCAGATAATATTGGCATCGGGACTTGCTTCGTTTGCGATCATAGAAGACGCAAGATCGACGTCGTCCAAGCTTACGTCGGGCGATACTGCCATACTGATCAGGATACCCTTTGCACCCTTGATGGAGGTTTCCAACAGAGGACTGGAGATAGCCGCCTTTGCAGCCTGCTCTGCCTTATCCTTACCGGTAGCAGAACCAACACCCATATGTGCATAACCTGCATTAGCCATAACGCTGGTAACGTCTGCAAAGTCAAGGTTGATAAAGCCGGGAATATTGATCAAGCCGGAAATGCTCTGTACGCCGCGGCGCAGAACGTCATCGGCAATATTGAAGGCATTTGCAATGGTGATCTTGTTATCGGAGATCAATTTCAATCTTTCATTCGGAATGACTACGAGAGAATCTACGTACTGTGCAAGCTCGGCAATTCCCGCCTCTGCCTGTGCCATTCTCTTTGCGCCCTCAAAAGCAAAGGGCTTGGTAACGATACCTACGGTGAGGATATCGAGCTCACGCGCAACACGCGCAACGATAGGAGCCGCACCGGTTCCGGTACCGCCTCCCATACCTGCGGTAATAAACACCATATCGGTGCCTTCCAACAGAGTACGAATCTCATCAATGGATTCCTCAGCGGCACGTGCACCGATCTGGGGATTTGCACCTGCACCGAAGCCACGCGTAATACGCTCACCGATTACGAGCTGACTGGGAGCCTCGGACTTGCGCAATGCCTGGCGGTCGGTGTTGATGGATACAAAATCAACGCCGCGAATATTGGTGATAATCATACGGTTGACAGCATTATTTCCGCCGCCACCGACGCCGATAACCTTAATATTAACACCGAATTCTAAGGTATCATCGTGTTCAAATGTCATGGTTTTTCTCCTCCCGAACCTTTACATATCTTTGGATCTGGCGACCCACGGCCATATAGGGCCAACAAAATTTAACTCATATAATATAATACTATGTTTTTTCGCATTTTGCAAGTCTTTTTTTAAAAATTTTGAATAAAATTAAAATTATTTTTCTTTTTTTCATTTTTCGACTTATTTTTTGCCCTAAAAAGCAAAAAAAAATGCGATTTTGCGGTTTTCCCTCTTGAGAAGACCTGCAAGATCGCATTTTTGATTCGTCTTTTAAAGCGCTTTCAAACATCAAACAAAGATCAGATCAGGACGCGGTAGGTAGGCTTGGACAGATCGGATACGTTTACAACCGATTGCACGGTGCCGTCAGTATCACCCCGGCGCGCAAGGATCTCATCAACCAACGTCAACTTGAGCGACATATCGCCAACCTTACCAAGCTCAACGCGGCAGCATCCATCCATGACGTACGACACGTCGTATTTTCTCGAAGCATCGACAAGCGTCACACGCGAGAGCACGTT